>JBMCBU010000049.1:0-11076 GCA_048623335.1 Halapricum sp. | reverse complement strand
TCCATCACCCGATCGGAGGTGGATTTCTCCGATCGGCTACGCTAATCCCTATCAGGCCGCACGAAACTTGTTTTACGATGCGCCGAGACGAGCAACTATGACGCGCATCGCGCTGATCGCACACGACGACGAAAAGCCCGAGATGATCGACTTCGTCGAAAGCTACAAGTCGTACCTCTCGACCGTCGACATCGTCTGTACGGGGACGACGGGCCAGCGGATCGCCGAGGCGACCGGGCTGGACGTAGAACGCAAGCAGTCGGGGCCGCTCGGCGGCGACATGGAGATCGGAGCCGAAGCCGCGAACGACCGGATCGACGGGATCGTCTTCATGCGCGATCCCCTGACTGCCCAGCCTCACGAGCCGGACATCTCGGCGCTGTTGCGGATCTGTGACGTCCACGACACGCCGCTTGCGACCACCCGGACCTCCGCGGAGTACGTCCTCGAAGGGCTGGCACGCGAGGACGGGTACGAACTCGACTAGTCGGCGTCTCGGTGGTGATCAGAAGGTTCTTGCCGAACGTGATCGATAGATACTGACAATGGACCGTGCGGTCGAGGTGAGCGTCGTTCTGCCCGCCTACAACGAGGCGGACACGATCGAGCGGACCGTCGAGGTCACGCTCGCGACGCTGGAGCGGTTCTTGCCGGCGGACACTTTCGAGGTGATCGTCGCGGAAGACGGCTGTGATGACCGAACGCCAGAGATCGCCGCCAGGCTGGCCGACGAAGACGAGCGGGTGCGCCACGTCCACAGCGATCGGCGACTCGGCCGAGGTGGCGCGCTCTCGTATGCCTTCCGCGAAGCTCACGGTGAGACACTGGCGTATTTCGACACCGACCTCGCGACGGACATGTCCCACCTCGAGGAGTTGATCGAGAGCGTCCGCAGCGGGACCTACGAGTTCGCGACCGGTTCGCGGTGGATCCCTGGCGAGACCGCGGATCGGCCTGCAAAGCGCGGCATCCCGAGCAAGGGGTTCAACGCGCTCGTCCGCGTGCTGTTGCGCTCGGAGCTGGAAGACCACCAGTGTGGTTTCAAGGCCTTCGATCGGGCGGCGCTGTTCGACGTCCTCGAAGACGTCGAGGACAGCCACTGGTTCTGGGACACCGAAGTACTCGTCCACGCCCAGCGGGCGGGATACCACGTCAAGGAGTTCCCTGTCGAGTGGACGCCCAAGGGTGACTCGAAGGTCGATCTCGTCCGGGACGTCTTCGGGATGGGCAGCCAGATCGTCCGCACCTTCTGGCAGGTGTCGGTCAGCCCCCGACTCGACCGTCGAGTGAACGTCGCCGTCGGGACCGGACTGGTCGCTCTCGCGCTCGTGTTGATGACGACGTATCTCGATCCCGGCGAGGTGTGGGCGAACATGCGGCAGGCCGACCTGCCGGTCGTCGGCGTCTCGGCGCTCGTGTACGTCCTCTCCTGGCCGCTCCGGGGGATGCGCTATCGCGACATCCTCGAACGCCTCGGTTACCGTTCGAACCCCGGATTCCTGACGGGTGCGATCTTCATCAGTCAGACCGGGAACCTGGTCTTTCCCGCCAGGCTCGGGGACGCCGTCCGCGCGTACGTGATGAAAGCTCGTCGGTCGGTGCCGTATCCCTCGGGGTTCGCCTCGCTGGCGATCGAGCGCGTGTTCGATCTGCTGACGATCGCGTTTCTGGCCGGCGTCGTCGTGTTAGGGATGGCCGTCACGATGTCACCGGCGGAGTTACAGGCGGCGATCTCCGGTACAGAACTAGCCGGCGGCCAGGAGCAGGCAGGCCGGACGGCGATGGTCGTCGCTGCGGGCGTCGGTGCGGCCGCGATCGCCGTGACGTTGGGGATCGTCCTCAGTGCCCGGAGCGACCGAAACTACGTCCGGGCTGCCATCTCGGGGCTCAGCAGTGACAGCTATGCCGACTACGTCGCTGGCGTCATCGAACGGTTCACGGGCGATATCCAGACTGTCGCCAGCGACCGCCGCGCCTTCGCGCTGGTCGGGACGACCAGCCTGTTGATCTGGACGATCGACGTGCTCACCGCCGTCGTCGTCCTGGCGGCGTTCGGCGTCGATCTCACACCGTTTCTGATCGGCGTCGCCTTCTTCGCGGTCAGCGTCGGCAACCTCGCGAAGGTGTTACCGCTGACGCCGGCCGGACTCGGCCTCTACGAGGGCGCGTTCGCGATCATCGTCGTCGGCTTGACCCCCCTCTCCGGGGCGCTCGCGATCAGCGTCGCGATCGTCGACCACGCCGTCAAGAACCTGGTGACCCTCGCGGGCGGCCTCGTCTCGATGGCCTGGCTCAACGTCTCGCTGACGACGGCCGTCGAGGAAAGCGAGACGTCGGGTGGCGCGAAGGGCGATCGGACACCCACGTCCCGCGAGTGAACGCATACTGCCGGCAGGCTCGCGGTGACGAGCGTCCGTACGCGCTACGGATGTGTCCCTACCTCCGGACACCGTGATATCTCCATGTCTCCACCTCCGGACACCGTGGCGTTTTCGTGTCGACCCGCCGTGGTACGGGTATGCGCACTATCGGGTTCGTCGTTAACCCTGTCGCCGGCATGGGCGGACGCGTCGGACTGAAAGGCACCGACGACAAGCTACAGCAGGCTCGCGCGCGCGGCGCTCGACCGCGCGCACCAGACCGCGCCCGGAACGCGCTCGACGCGATGGCCGCGACCGGCACCGACGTCGATCTACTGACATACGCCGGCGTCATGGGCGAAACCGTCGCTCGCGAGGCGGGCTTTGAGCCGGTCGTCGTCGGCGAACCCGACGCCGGTCCCGACGCTGCGGTCGGCCAGACGACCGCCGACGACACGCGTGCGGCGGTTCGAGCGTTTCTCGATCGTGCGATTGATCTGATCCTCTTTGTCGGGGGCGACGGGACGGCCGTCGACGTGGCGGCGGCGCTCGACGGGGCGGACGTCCCGATCTTCGGCGTTCCCGCCGGTGTCAAGGTCTACTCGTCGGTCTTCGGCGTGACACCGCGGGCAGCCGGGCGAGTCGCCGCGACCTTCGAGGGCGTGACCGAGGGCGAGGTCAACGACATCGACGAGGACGCCTACCGAGAGGGTGAGGTCCGCTCGGAGTTGTACGCCGTCGTGACCGTCCCGCGGGCCGAGCAGCGCCAGTCGAGCAAGCAACTCGCAGGCGGGACCGTCGAGGCCGTTGCCGAAGGCATCGCCGAAGAGGTTCGCCCGGGCGTGACGTACGTGCTCGGGCCCGGCGGCACCGTCGGCGCGATCAAGACGAAACTGGGTTTCGAGGGATCGCCGCTGGGGGTCGACGTCTGGCGAGACGGCGAGTTGCTCGTGGCCGACGCTCGCGAGGCGGAGATTCTCGACGCACTCGGCGAGACCAACGTCATCGTCGTTTCGCCGATCGGTGGCCAGGGATTCGTGTTCGGGCGCGGAAATCAACAGCTCTCGCCGGCAGTGATCCGTCAGTGTGAGCTCGAGGTCGTCGCGTCACGGCGGAAAGTCGACCAGTTGGGCGTCCTCAGAGTCGATACCGGCGATTCCGACCTCGATGAGCGTCTGCGTGGCTGGCAACGGGTCCGTGTCGGGCGCTTCGAGCGCCGGCTTATGGAAATCATCTAGTCCGCATGTGGACGAATGATCAGATATGAATGTGTATGCACAAGGTTAAGGTACTTAGCCGATAATAAAGGAAATATGGAAACCCGGAAAGTGCAGCGACTGGGGCCGTCGACGCTGGCGATGACGCTCCCGGCGGAGTGGACCACGAACCAAGGCGTCGAGAAGGGCGACGAGGTCTCGTTGCGGATCGGTGACAAGGGGACGCTGACGGTACTGCCGGAGTCAGTCC
The DNA here is from genome assembly GCA_048623335.1 of Halapricum sp. GTDB lineage: Archaea > Halobacteriota > Halobacteria > Halobacteriales > Haloarculaceae > Halapricum. Next base: position 7,249 of record JBMCBU010000049.1, on the reverse strand, counting down.
ATTCCGAGGAGTCGGAGGCAATCATTCACGCGGCGGATCTGGACGCAGACAGCTTAGAGCGAGCGATCGTCGCACAGTACGTGCTCGGGCGGCGGATCATCCACGTCGACGCCGGCGACGACGCGACGCTGTCCAGCGAGCACATCAACGCCGTCTACAACGCCGAGACACAGTTGATGGGGCTCGGTGTCATCGAGGAGACGCCCGAGCGGATCGCGATCAGGTGTTCGGTCGACGCCGAGGACTTCACGCTCGACAACCTCATCGAGCGCCTCGAATCGACGGGCTCGACGATGCGCAACGAGGGAATCAAAGCGCTCGCACACGGCAACCCCGACCTCGCACAGCGCGCGCTGAACCGGGAACGCCAGGCCAACAAGATCTTCGTGCTCATGCTGCGGTTGATTTTCACCGCCTATCAGAACCCGAACCTCGCGCGAGCTGTCGGCCTGGAGGACGGCTTCCCGCTGATCGGCTACCGATCGATCGCGAAGAACCTCGAGTTGACCGCCGACAACGCCGAGGACATCGCCGACATCGCACTGGAGGCCGAAGATCACACGCTGCAAGTCGACTCCTCGACGATGAAGCGGATTCGCGATTTCACCGACCAGGTGAACGAACTCACCGAACAGGCCGCCCACGCCGCCGTCGAGCGCGATTACAACGCCGCAATCGAGGTTCGCAAGCAGTTCGCCGAGGTCGAAGACTGCGTCCAGGACATCCTCGAAGACCTGCCGGAGATGAGCAACACGGACCTTCTGGAGATCAGGGAAGTGCTCGTCAGCCTCCAGCAGACGGCCGAGTACGCCGTTCGAAACGCCGAGATCGCGACGAACCTCGCACTCAACGAGGAGAGCGAACATACGACGATCCGAACGCCAACCGGCGAATGAGTTAAGTAGCGACTGCCGGTATCGGAGGACATGAGCGACACTGTCGGGAGTTCGGACATGGGGATCGGCCTCGGGATGTTGTTCGGCGCACTCGCACTGGCCGGTGCCGCAGTGATGTATCTCGCTGTCGACGATCAAGTGTTCGCGGCGACCGGCTTCGCCGTCGCTGTGATCGCCGGATCGATCGCGATCGGTGCGTTGCACGTTTACGGCGAGTAGCAAACGGTTTTTACCGTACAGTACGTATCGTCTGGTATGGGCGAGTTCAGCGAGGAAGAACAGCGGATCCTGGAGTACGTGCGCGAGCGTGCCGCAGGCGGCGAAGCCTACCTCCGGGCGAAACATATCGCCGAGGGGATCGGCCTCTCGGCAAAGCAGGTCGGAGTACGCCTGCCGAAACTCGCCGAGAAGGCCGACGAGGTCGATATCGAGAAGTGGGGACGTGCCCGGTCGACGACCTGGCGGGTCACACGCGGCTAGCGGCTGGCGCGTCTCATAGCGGTCGTTGTAGCCGATGTACCGGTGCGACCGCACGGAGGCGTGCGATCGACCCGGAAGGGCCGAACGACGGTCTCCATCGTCGGGATTCGCGTAGAAAGCCATGGATTTCTCTCGGGAAATCGATATCCATCACCTGATCGGAGGTGGTACTCGTCCGATTGGTTACGCTAATCCCTCCCAGCGGGCGTCCTTTTTTGCTCCCGGGGCCCGTATGGCAGACATGACGATTCGGGTCGAACGGGAGGTATTCGTGCCGGCACCGCCCGAGCGCGTCTGGGAATACTTCGTCGAGCCGGAGAACCGGGCCCGGCCGATCAGTGTGGTCACCGACTTCGAACTCGACGACGAGACGGGTCGGAAAGCCACCTGGCAGATCAAGCTCCCGATCCCGCTGATCGATCGGACGATCGCTGTCGAAACCGAGGACGTCACTCGCGACCCCCCGAAATACGTCACGTTCACCGGCCGCTCGAAGGTGATGCACGTCGTCGGCGAGCACGAACTCGAACCGACAGACGGGGGGACGCGCCTGACAAACCGCTTTACCGTCGAGGGACGCGTCCCGGGTGTCGAACGGTTCTTCAAGCGGAACCTCGAAACGGAGTTCGACAACCTCGAGGACGCACTGTTCGAAGACCTCGGTCTCAGACGCTAATGTCCCTTCCAGTCTGCTCTCAGACACGACCCTTTATGACCCTCCCGTCCATAGCAAACCAGTGCCGGTGCGACGCTTTTCTCGTCGATACCGGCAGATGACGATCCGCCTCGCTCTCGGCCACGCCGCTCGCCCCGGCCGTCCGGACGGCCACTCCCGGTCACTCCACCCCCTCGTCCGCCCCTCTCCTCTTCGGGACGGTTGCCCTATTCTTCCCGACTCCAGTCAGGAGGTGTCGGTCCGCCCCGGCGCGAGTCCGTACGGTTCCCCGCGCAGGTGGCTTTCGACCAGCAAAACGTACGTCGCCTGACTCCACTGGAGGTTCGAGTTCCAGTCGACCGTGCCGTCGCTCCCGACTCGCTCGGGGAGCAGGTTCGCCGTCGTCGTCCACTCGCCGGCGTGCTCGCGGATGTGCGTTGTTACCGCGTCCGGATCGAGACCGCTTTGCCAACGGACCACGTCGGCGTACGCTTCACACAGGGGCCAGCCGCCATCGTCCGGGTCGCCGGTTGGCGTGTATCGGTCTCCGGGATAGCGACCGACACAGGGCGTCTCCTCGGCCACCCACGCCGAATCGCCGGTCAGTTCGACCGTCGAGCGCATCGTGTCGGCGTCCGCAGCGACGACGTTCCACGGCCAGTAAGCCATGAACGCGGCGGCATCGGGCCGCGAATCGGGCGCGGGGTCGCCGCCGTGTTCCGGTCTATCCGCGGTCACGAAGTGGTCTCCGTAGGGCGTTCCCGTCCGGTAACAGTACGTCTCGAAGTTGTCCGCCCACACGTCGGCCTGCTCGCGACATCGAACTGCGAACTCGTCCTCGCCACGGCCCTCGGCCAGTTCGGCCATACACCGCAGGCCCGCGATAGCGGCCGCCGATCCCTCCGTGGAGTGGCCCCACGTCTCCTCCCAGGGGTCCTGATGCGCGTCGGGAAACCCCCAGCCGTTGTCCCACTCCAGCAGGAACGCCGCGGCACGGCGAGACATGTCGTAGTGTGACTCGAGGACGCCATCGTCGTCGGTCGCCTGCCAGGTCAGCCAGTGGGCGTAGATCGGTCCGCCGACCTGGTCGAGCTGGAGAGCCGTCCAGTGGGACGAACCGTCCGTGTAGTAGTTCTGCCACCAGGTGCCGTGGCGTTCGATTCCGCGGTCGTCTACCACGTCACCGGTGATCTGGACGTCGTCTAGCCACGCGACGGCGTCCCGGGCCTCCCGATCAGCGCCAGCCGCCAGCAGCGCCTGGATCATGATCACCTGATCGCGCGGCCAGATGAACCGGTAAGTCATGTTCTTGGGTTTGAACGCACCGGCGACCATCCCGCCGGAGCTGTCGCGAGCGGCCCGAATCGCTGTCAGCGACCGTTCGTAGCGGTCGTCGACCGCGTCCTCGCCGGTGGGAGCGGTCGTGACGCCCTCGTGCCAGGACCGCCAGGCGTCGGCGAAGGCCGCGCGATCGGCCTCGTATCCCACGTCGAGAGCCCCGACTGCGTGATCGATGGCCGACTCGGCGTCGTGAGCGAAGCCGATGGCGGTCGTCCACTCGACCCGTTCGACGTCCTCGACGAACAGGCCGAACCCGCCGTCCAGATCGCCCGCGCCTGCCGTGGAATTGGTGAGCCAGCCGTTGTTGTCTTCGTAGATCTCTGCCCAGGCGCTGCGCTCGCGACCGGTCGACTCGCCGGCGTGGCCGATCCGATAACCGTCGAAGCGCCGCTGTCCGTCGTGTTCCTGCACGATCGCCAGAAAGCGGTCGTCGTCGTCGGCTACGATCACGTCGTGGTCGGGGGTGCACCGCGCCTGCGCCTCGTGGACGGCGTTGGGGTCCTCGTGGCTGTGACCGTTGATCCCGAAGTTGAGCAACGTGTACAACGTCCGATCGCCGGCCTCCTCGAAGGTGGCCTCGCTGTGGATCGTCATCGAACAGCGATCGACGCTCTCGACGACCCGCTGGGAGAGGGTCGCACCCATCCCATCGGCGAAGACGAACTCGTTGTCGAGGTGGATCTCGGGGACGCGGCTGGACGCCCAGTCGACGTCGCTCGCGACGGCGTCGTCGCGGTTGTCCAGTGTCTGCTCACGCTCGGGATCCCATAGCAACGTGTGGTAGTCGTAAAACAGCTCGACGTCAGAACGGAACGCGGACGTCTCCTCGATGATCGCCCCCTCAGCATCGACTTGGGGGTTCGCGGCGTAGCAGTTAGCCGAAACCAGCACGTGCTGGCCGTCACCCGCCGGTGTACTCGCGATGGCGTCCTTGTCGCTGGGTACCTGGAAGTCGATCGGGGGTTCCATGTGTGTTTCTAACACGCAGGCCCCGCTGAAATAGCTGTGGCCGGCGTGGCTCGCCTGCCGAAGCGGGAACCGCTGGGTCTCGACCCCTCCCCGGGGAGTAGCGTCGCCGATCGGAGGAATACTGCTTCCGATCGGGTGGTGGATGTCGATTTCCCGCTATGGATTTTCTACGCGAATTCCTATTCCTCGAGTGCGCTCTCGAAGTGGGCGGTCGTGACAGATATCTCTCCGGCGTACTCGTTGGCCTCCTCGGGTGGGTGAGCGACCACGATGTCGTCGATGGCAGCCATCGTGGCTCTCCGGACCAGCGCCTCGATCTCCGCGCCGGAGTATCCCTCTGTCCTGGTCACCAGCTCTTCGAGATCGACACCCTCGTCGAGGGGCTTGTCCTCGGTGTGGACGTCGAGGATCTTCCGTCGTGCGTCCGCGTCGGGGAGCGGTACCTCGATGTGTTCTTCGAGTCGTCCGGGGCGCAACAGCGCGTCGTCGATCGCCGTCTTTCGATTTGTCGCGGCGACCACCACGACGTTCGGGTTCTCCGCGACGCCGTCCAGTTCCGTCAGCAGCTGGGAGACGACGCGCTCGGTCACCTCGTGGGAGTCGCCGCGCCGGCCCGCGATGGCGTCGATCTCGTCGAGGAAGACGATCGTCGGGGCGGTCTGGCGTGCCCGGTCGAACACCTCCCGGACGGACTCTTCGGACTCGCCGACGTACCGATCCAGCAGTTCGGGGCCGTTGACGTGGATGAAGTTGACGCCGCTTTCACCGGCCAGCGCCCGCGCGAGCAACGTCTTGCCGGTCCCTGGCGGCCCGGACAGCAGGACACCGCTGGGCGGCTCGGTATCGGCGGCCTCGAACAGCGGCCCGTACAGCAGCGGCCACTCGACGGCCCGTTCGAGCGTCGCTTTGGCCTCCTCCAGCCCGCCGACGTCCTCGAAGTCGACGCTGGGCGATTCGGCGATGTACGCCCGCATCGCCGAGGGATCGACCGACGCCAGCGCCGAATCGAAGTCCTCGCGGCCGACTGTCGGGTGTTCCTCGTCGCGCCGGAGCGCACACATCGCGGCTTCGGTCGTCAGACTCTCGATGTCCGCACCGACGAAGCCGTGGGTTCGTTTGGCCAGCCGATCGAGGTTGACGTCGTCCGCGAGCGGCATTCCACGGGTGTGGACGTCGAGGATCTCGCGACGCCCCTCGACGCCCGGGACGCCGATCTCGATCTCGCGGTCGAACCGGCCACCACGACGTAACGCGGGGTCGACCGCGTCCACGCGGTTGGTCGCGCCGATGACGACGACCCGGCCGCGGTCTTCCAGCCCGTCCATCAGCGTCAGCAACTGCGCGACGACCCGGTTTTCCATGTCACTGTCGTCGTCTCGCGCGCCGGCGATCGAATCGACCTCGTCGATGAACAGGATGGCGGGGGCGTTCTCGGTCGCCCGGTCGAACGCCTCGCGCAGGCGCTGTTCGCTCTCACCCTTGTACTTCGAGACGATCTCGGGCCCGGAGATGACGTCGAAGTAGGCGTCGACCTCGTTGGCGACCGCACGGGCGATGAGCGTCTTGCCGGTCCCCGGTGGCCCGTACAGCAGGACGCCGCTGGGCGGCGAGATCGAGAGCCGCTGGAAGAGTTCGGGTTTCGACAGCGGGAGTTCGATCATCTCCCGAACCCGCTCGAGTTCGTCGTCCAGCCCGCCGATGTCCTCGTAGGTCGTCGACTCGGGTTCGGCGTCGCCGGACGATTCTCCGGTCGCCGTTCCGTCGCTGCCTGCGCCATCGTCGGGCTCCCGCGGGGCGACCGTGACGTCCGTGGTGTCTTCGACCCGGACTGATCCGCCGGGCTCGGTGTCGATGACCTCGAACCCGCCGACACCCTCGACGTGGAACTGTTCGTCCTGGCGCAGCGGCCGGTCGAGCACCCCGTCTTTGACGAGTGGCGCGACCGCGTCACCACCGAGCTCCCCGAGGTCTTCGGTCGGTCGCACCGTGATCGATCGCGCGTGCGAGACCGTCGCCGGGCGGACGCTGACGGTGTCGCCGATCGTCGCGCCGGCGTTCGTCCTGGTATCGGCGTCGATCTTGATAGCGTCCTCCTCGCCGTTGTCGGGCCAGACTTTCGCGACTGTCTGCTTTTCGCCCTCGATGACGATGGAATCGCCGCTCAACACGCCCAGCTGACTACGCACTGATTCCGGGAGGCGAGCGATCCCGCGACCGGCGTCGCGCTTTCGCGCGCCCGCGACTGTCAACTCCACCCCGTCGCCGCCTGTCATGGCTCCGCGTTCGGGAGCCACGGTCTTGAGCGTTTCACCGCAGCCGACTGAGCGGCCGGCTTCCGGTACCTGCCCGTAATGTAAACGAAGCAACCAATCAAAACGAAATAGATAATCTTACTTCGGAGGCGAGTAAACCTGGTAGGTGTGCCGGAACGTCTCGTCGGGTCCGCCGGTGTGCAGGGGTGGACGTTCGCCCCGAATCGGGGCCGTTCACGCTCGCGCTCCCGGGCCCGATGCCGGTGCCGGACGGTACGCACCGGTCGGTCCCCGAGCGGGCCGCCGGACGACGGCAACGCGACAAACGGAGGCGAACACAGATGACACTCATCACGGACATCACACTCCGACGGATTCTGGACTCGAGAGGTAACGCCACGGTCGAAGCCGAAGTCACCACCGAAGCCGGTGGGTTCGGTCGCGGTGCCGCCCCGAGCGGTGCGAGCACGGGCGAACACGAAGCGCTCGAACTGCCGGCCGAGGAGGCCATCGAGAAGGCCGAAGCCGAAGCCCTTCCCGCCCTCGTCGGCGAAGTCGACGCGATCGACCAGCGCGCGGTCGACGACACGCTGCGCGAGGTCGACGGGACCGAGGACTTCTCGGGCATCGGCGCAAACAGCGCGGTCGCGATCAGC
>JBMCBU010000048.1:0-11196 GCA_048623335.1 Halapricum sp. | reverse complement strand
CCCGATTTGCTTGATTTCTCTCGCTGGCACTGAGTTATGGGTAAGAGACAGCCGTTTACGGCGCGGAGGATGTCACGTGTGGGACACAGCGACAGACGGGTAGTAGTGTTACTGCCGGATATCCCGTTTCGGAAGCGTTCGCGACGCCGGGGCGGCGAACGGCTCCACGAGCGGATAGCCACCAGTCTCAGCCGAAACGGGACAGTCACTGCCACCAGTCAGCGATCGAATCAGTGATCGACATTCGGGAACAGACGGATTGAGTAGCAATGGGAATCGTTACTGAAATTACCGTCCCCGGCGACGCGTTCGAGCTCGGCACGTCTCTCGCGCCGATCGAGGACGTTCACGTGACGTTCGAGCGGGTGATACCGACCGGCGATCGACTCTTTCCGTACATGTGGGTCTCGACGGACGATCACAGGCTGTTCAGCCAGCTTCTCCAGCGGAACCCAGCCGTCGAGGGGCTGGAGCGAGTCCACCGGGAGGACGAGCGGGCGTTGTACGAGATATCCTGGTGTGAGGACACGGACGGGCTTGCGTCCTGTCTCCGATCGACCGATCTGATCGTGCTCCGGGCTGGCGGTACAGCCAGTTCCTGGGAGTTCGAACTCCGGTTTGCCGACCAGGAGACCATCTCCGCCTTCCAGGAGAGGTGCGCCGACCACGATGTCTCGATCACCATCGATCGAGTCATCACCAAGAGCGTCTCGGATCCGCTGGAGGAGAAGCTCACGACAGCCCAGCGTCGGACCGTCCAGCTCGCCCTCGAGAAAGGGTACTTCGATGTGCCGCGAAAGACGACGCTCGTGGAACTGGCGGCGGAACTGGACGTATCCGATCAGGCAGTCTCGGCCCGGATACGGCGAGCCACGAAAAAGCTCTCACAGCAACTGCTCTTGCCCCACCAGTCCGAGGAACACGAGCAGGCACCGCTGAACCAGCGCTAGTGCCGGTTCAACGGCGAGGCCACCGGTGTTGTGGTGTGTCCCATTGGGCGTGGATATCCAACGCTAACGTACAATCCGATGGCGACCGAAGGGAGAGTCAGGCCGGCGACGGCTGTGCCGGGATCGGCCACCCGCTTACCGTGATCGGTTACCGATCAGTGTGACAGATCCCCCGATCGATTGCCCCACCCAGACGGGTATATCCGTGCCGATCCCGGCGCGGACCTGTGGCCGGCCTGAGCAATCGGAAGGAACCGTCGAAGTAGCTCCCACACCACCCACCATATCCGACATTCCTTCCCCTTTGTGCCGGCTGATAGGGATTAGCGTAGAAATCCATAGATTTCTCTCGGGAAGTCGATATCCACCACCCAATCGGAGGTAGATTCCTCCGATCGGCTACGCTAATCCCTATGATACTGTCGGCTATACGTTCGTGAAGATTTGCGACACTGATAGTGATTCGCGGAGTAATCAATGCCTGGGATCGCGGTCCTGTAACAAGCCCTGGGCCATGAGCCGCCGGGAGATCACGACGAGTCCGTTTCCGAACCCCTCGCCGAAGATAGCCCGCTCCTCTTTGCTCTCGGGCATGATCGAACTCACGAGGAGCGTCGACCGATCGATCATGAGTAGCCGGCCGATGGCGGTCTCGTCCTGGGTGTCGTTGGACCCCTGGAGCCACTCCAGTCCGGAGACGAACGTCGTCGCGTTCGGTACCGCGTCCCGGATCTGCTCCTGGAGCGGCCCGGTCAGCGCGCCGACGATCAACTCGATGTCGTCGCCGACCGCGTTGAGCGTGTCGACGAGTTCCGGGGTCAGCAGCGACTGGTCGCCGAGTACCAGCACGATCTCGTCGTTCGCCTCGTTGATGAGTCCGTTCGTCCGGTTTTCGATGGCCTCCTGACCGACCATCGACCACACCTGCTGGACGAGTGATTCGTCGTCTTGCTCGACCACCTCGATCGTATCGAGGGCGTTCTGCAACCGCTCGACGCGGGTCTCGTACTGATCACGGAGCGTCTCGGTGGCCTCCGAGATCGAGACAGCCCGAAACCGCTGTGGGCTCGAATGGTGGATCTCGACCAACCCCTGTGCCTCGAGCACCCGGATCGCGTCGTAGACCCGCGTGCGCGGCACCTCTGTCATCTCACTGAGTTGCTTGGCCGTGCCCGTCTCCAGGCGCGACAGTCCGACGAAACACCTCGCTTCGTACTCTTTCAGGCCGAGTTGTTGGAGGACTTCGATCGCTTCCTCCAGGTTTTCGTTCGTGCTCATTGTGTCCCAACCTCCCAGGACGTCTCCTGGGCCTTATGCGACGGTACGCGTCCACAACAGATATGTATTGTCACTCCATTCGTGACGGGACGGACAGACTGCCGGTGACCCGCCGGATATCACCGCTTTTTGCGCCTGCAGGACGACTGTATCGGTAGCGTTGTGAATATTCGGGTGACACTTGGTGGATCCGAACTGGGGCCGACTGCTCTCTGACCTGTATCTGTCGCATCAAGTAACTCAGTTAATCACAAAAGAGATATACGGTGCGGTGTCGTACCGTGCAACTGCACGCAGGTCAGTGCTGTGTCCCAACCACCTTACTGCTGCGTGCCACCCAGCCTACCCACCCGGCTGGGTTCATGCTGCTCTCCAAGTGATGACACCAGATCCAACAGCGGACCCCACGTCGGTCGCCATCGAGCAACTCGAACAGTTCGGGTTGAGTACCTACGCGGCCCAGACGTTCGTCGCGCTCGCGAGTCTCGGTACCGGAACGGCCAGAGACGTGAGCCGCGTGTCGGACGTCCCGCGCACGCGCGTCTACGACGCGATCGACGAACTACACGACCGGGGTCTCGTCGACGTTCGGCAGTCCTCACCCAGGGAATTCTGGGCCATCTCGGCTGAGACCGCGACGCGAACGTTCAAGCGAGAACTACAGCACCGCACCGACCTGCTGCGGACGGCACTGGACGAGCTCGAGCCCGAACAGCGACAGGACGAGCAGCGAGGCGTCTGGACGGTCGAGAGCCAGCAGGCCGTCACCCAGCGGGTCGTGGAATTCTTCGCCAGTGCCGAAGACGAGATCGTCTACATGACCGTCGCGGACCTCCTGACTGACGACCTGATCGACGAACTGCGAGAGGCTGCAGCGCGCGGGGTCACGATCAAACTCGCAGGCGTCTCGGATCCCGTCAGAGAGCACATCGAGGAGGAGCTGCCGGACGCCGAGACCTTCGAGTCGCTGTGGGACTGGTCGGAGACGCCGGCCGGCCGACTGCTGATGATCGACAGAGAGCAGACGCTCGTGAGCGTCCTGGTCAACGGCGAGGAGGCGGCCCCGTCCGATCCACGGTCGGAGACCGCGATCTGGGGCAGAGGCGAGACGAACAGCCTGGTCGTTGTCCTGAAAGCACTCTTCACCTGGCAACTCGATAGAACTGACGACAGCGGACCTGACCCATCGCCGTGAGGCTACCTGTTCCCGGGCGTGACAGCCGAAGGGACCATCGCAGTGATGCTACTTGTTCCCGGGCGTGACAGCCGAAGAGGTCGTCGCACCCGGCAGTGAATCCAGGACCTGCTCGAGCCCGTCGTGGGCGTGATACTGCACGGCCCCGTCGTCACGGTCGTACTCGACGACCCCGTAGGACTGGAGCTTCGGCAGGTGCGTGTGATGGAGTTCGGCGTGGATCTGCTCCCGGCAGTCATCAGGAATATCGCCGAGGATCTGGACCGCGAGATGTTCGACTGTCGTTTCACCCTCCACCTGTAGATACCGGATCACTCGACGCCGTCGGCTGTCGGCAAGCAACTGGAGACACTCGTCCATGATCGGTTCTCTCATGAGCAATCATACGGCTGCTCCATACATCACTGTGCCACATTTTCACAAACCAGGTGATTTTGATTATATGGGTGACATCGGACGAAATGTCCGTGCACGAACGGCTGGCTCCCAAACACGTGCGATGGAATATCAATGGAAAATAATTTCGGGAAAAATTATTTGTCCCGTGAGCCCCAAGAGTTGTTATCGTGTCTGAAGATATAGAAAATTATGCGTCAGGAGGCGATGTCGAGACTGCGGGGGATTTCCGGGAAGCGCTACGAGAGCTATTGGTTTCGTCACACGAAGACGGTGTCGACGTTACTGGTGGATGGCAGGTCGTTCCAGAGGGCGATACGACGATAGCGTGGGACGTCGAGATCACGCGACTCGCCAGGGAGACCACCCACCAATCGCCGACGACGGACGAGTTCCCGGTCGACTCGATTCTGACGGCCGTAGCGTCCCACGAGGGTGTCGAGAAGACCGACCTCCCGCCGTTGCAGGATTCGATCGACGTCGAATCGCTCGAACGGATGTTCGACGACCTGGGCGACGGACAGCCCGGCGAAGTGACGTTTTACTACAACGGGTACAGGGTCACTGTCTACGGGGACGGACAGATCACCGTCGAGGGGTAGTTCGGTCGGGTCTCGTCACCGGATCTCGGCGTCGGTATCACGCATTTCGTCTCTGAGCACCCGCCAGCGTCGCCGTGCACAGATCACGGCGTCGAAAAAGACGATGACGAGGCCGGCTATGGCGACCCACTGCAGCAGGGGATAGTGCTCGAACAGTGAGGTGAAATACGCCACAGCGATGAACAGCGCGAGGTACCCGAACCGGGCGAGCCGCCGTGGATTCAACAGTTCGGAAGGCGCGAGAGTCTCGGCCATAGTCGTTTTTGGGAATCGATCAGCAAGAACCTGTGGGAGAATCGCCGCGACCGGGTCTGTTTTGCCCGTCCGGCCGGAGGACGGGATATGGACGCCAATCAGGAGTCCCCGTACAATCCCTTCGGGATGGACGAGACGTGTCAGAACTGTCCCGAACTGGCCGAGACGCGATCGCAGGTCGTCCACGGGTACGGCGACGTGAGCGCGGAGTTCGCCTTCGTCGGCGGGTTCCCCGACGCCGGGGCCGACGAGGTGGGGATCCCCTTCATGGGCGCGGGCCGGGAGACGACCCTCGAGATACTCCGAGAGACGGGATTCACCGACTCGCCGCCGGAGACGACCGAACCCGAACTGGACAACGCCGTGTTGACCTACGCGGCACGGTGTCACCACCCCGACCGGGAACCGACCGACACAGAGTTCAGCGCGTGCGAGCTGTATCTCACGAGCGAACTCCGGATGATCAACCCGGAGATCATCGTCGCGGTCGGCCAGCACGCACTGGAGGCGCTGGCCTGGGAGTACACCACCCGCAGCGCCGACGACTTCGACGTCGAAGCCGAACACGCGACGACCGTTCGCGGACGCGGCTTCGAGATCGTGCCGATGATCGAACCCGACGAGCAGACCGACGAACAGACCGAGGCGCTGATCGAACACATGCTCGGCGTGCTGGATCGTGACTATCGACAGACGAAAGGCAGACGTGGTCGCTGAGACTGTCGGCTATACGTTCGTGAAGGGTTTCGCTACCCTTGGGTGGGGAAAGACGTGCGAAACGGTATCGCCGACAGTATGACGACGCCCGAGGAGAGACGAACCGATCGCTGATCGGCGTCGGCGGTCTCGCGAGCGTCGTTTGGCAAGCGTTATGCCGGGCGGGGAAGTCACGTCAGATATGAACGTCGTAGTTACGGACGCCGTCGACGACGCGGGCCTGGCACGGCTGCGCCAGGCGGGTCACGACGTCGAGTTGGCCACAGACGCCGACCGCGAGGAGTTGCTCGAGGCGGTCGCGGACGCACACGCACTGATCGTCCGGTCGGGGACGACCGTCGACGAAGCACTGCTCGATGCCGCTCCCGAACTGCTCGTCGTCGGACGCGCAGGCATCGGTGTCGACAACATCGACGTCGAGGCGGCGACCGACCGCGGGGTCGTCGTCGCGAACGCGCCGGAGAGCAACGTCCGGGCGACCGCCGAGCACACCGTCGCGCTGGCGTTTGCAACCGCTCGGAAGATCCCCCAGGGTCACATGCAACTGAAGGACGGCTACTGGGCGAAAGGCGACATCCTCGGCTCGGAGTTCAACGGCAAGACCCTGGGGGTCGTCGGACTGGGCCGGATCGGTCAGGAAGTCGCAAGACGACTCGGCAACCTGGAGATGGACCTGGTTGCCTACGACCCGTATCTCAGTGAAGCGCGGGCCAGACAGCTCGGCGTCGAACTCGTCGACGACATCGAGACCTGCTTCGCGAAGGCCGATTTCGTCACGCTGCACACGCCCAAGACGGCCGAGACCGACAGCGTCGTCGACGAGGAGCTACTGGCCGAACTCGAAGACGGCTACCTGATCAACTGCGCCCGTGGCGGGCTCGTCGACGAGGACGCCCTGGCGGAGGCCGTCGACGACGGGATTCTCTACGGGGCAGCAGTCGACGTCTTCGAGACCGAGCCGGTCGAGACGGACAATCCCCTGCTCGACGCCGAGAACGTGATCGTGACACCGCACATCGCCGCCAGCACCGAATCGGCGAAACAGAACGTCTCGATCAGCATCGCCGACCAGATCCTGGCGGCGTTCGACGGGGACATCGTCACCAACGCGGTCAACGCCCCCTCCGCTGGCGAGGACGTCTATCCGATCATCAGACCGTACGTCCGGATCGCCGAGACCGCGGGCAAGGTAGCGATGCAGCTGCTCGGTGGCCACATCGAGTCAGTCGAGGTCACGTACACCGGTGACATCGCCGACGAGAACGTCGACGTCGTGACCGCGAGCGCCTTGCAGGGCGTGTTCTCGCCGCTGGAGTGGCAGGCCAACACGATCAACGCCGAGCGGATCGCCGAAGAGCGCGGCGTCGAGGTGACCGAAGCGAAGACCCGGCAGGTCGAGGACTTCAACAACCTCGTGACCGTCGAGGTCAGCGACGGCGAGCATAGCGTCAGCGTCGAGGGGACTCAGTTCGCCGACGACGACCCGCGGATCGTCCGCATCCAGGGCTACCGAGTGGAAGCGATCCCCCACGGCCACATGCTCGTGGTACGCAACCGCGACGAGCCCGGCGTGATCGGCTTTATCGGCTCGCTACTGGGCGAGTACGACATCAACATCGCCGGCATGTTCAACAACCGCGAGTCGCGCGGCGGCGAGGCACTGACCGTCTACAACCTCGACAGTGCCCCGAGCGAGGAACTGCTCGACGAACTCGACGCGGACGACCGAATCGTCGAAGCGACCCACATTTCGCTCGACAACGGCGAGTGAGACTGCCGGCGATACCGCTTCGCACGTCTTTCGACACCCCGGTCCGGAGGCTCGCCATCGTCTCTCGTTCTCTTCAGTGATATTTGCATGGGAGTGTTTTTTGTAAGCGACCGTCTACGTCGAGACACATATGAGTGGCGGGCCGTCGGTCGGGACGTTACATGCGCTGTTCGTCGACCCCGACGAACGGATCGAACCCGTCCTCGAGATGCTCGAGGCGTTCCCGGAGCCGATCGAAGTACGGTCGGTGCCGTCAGTGTCCGAGGCCGCCGAGGTCGCCCACGCCGAGCGCGTCGATCTCGTGGTCGTGCTCGGTGCCCAGGGGACCGACAGCGAGCCAGCGATCGACGGTATCGACGCCTACGAGCGGGCCCGCGACGCGCTGACGGGGACGCCGGTGGCCGTCTACGACTACAACTGGGACAACAAGCACCTGAAGGCGGCACTCGAACGCGGGATCGACACGATCAAGGGCGTGCCGGAAGCGCCGGAGCTCGTCTACCGACAGTTGCGCAGCGCCGCAGGGATGGAAGTCGACCCGCGGACGGACAGCGAACTGCTCGAATCGTTGTTCGAGTACTACCCACACCAGCTGTTCTTGAAAGACGACGTGGGACGTTTCGAGGGGACGAGTGTGGCAACAGCCGAAGAGTACGGACTCACCAGATCCGAGATGGTCGGTCTGACGGACTACGATGTCCTGAATCCCGAAATCGCAAAGCAGACTTACAGAGAAGAACAGGAACTGCTCGCAAGTGGGCAAGCCGACATCGAGCGGATCGAACACTACGTCGACGACGAGGGACGCGACAGGTGGGTCTCGATCACGAAGGCACCACGATACGACGAGGAGGGCGACCCGGTCGGAATCGTCGGATCGAGCCGCGACGTGACCGAGGAAAAACGCAAGGAGTACATGGTCCGGGAGGTCCACGCGGTGACCGAACGGCTCGTGCGCATGGGGTCGAAAGCCGAGATCGGTCGGGCGGCAATGCGGCTGACCGAGGACATCCCCGTCGTCTCGCGGATCCAGGTCGTCCTCTCCGACGACGCGGTGGACGGGCCCGAGCCGCTCTCGATCGGCGACGGCGACTCGCTGTTTGCTGCCTACCGCGACCGCTTCGAGCGCGTGATCGCGACCGGACGACCGCTGTATCTGACGGCAGAGGGCCACGCGGTAGGCGAGTACGCCGACGAATGGGACATCTCGGTCGCCATCTTGCCGCTGGAGGGGCACGGCGCGCTCGGGTTCGCCGCGGATGCCGAGACGTTCACCGAGTTCGGCATCGACCTGGCGAACATCCTGGCGTCGAGTCTGGAAGCGGCGCTGGACCGGGCCGAACGCGAGCGCGAACTCGAAGAACAGAACGACCGCCTCGAGGAGTTCGCGAGCATCGTCAGCCACGACCTGCGCAATCCGCTGAACGTCGCCAGCGCCTCGACCGAGTTGCTCGCCGAGGAGACCGACTCCGATGACGTCGACCGAATCGAGAACGCGCTCGAACGGATGGAACACCTCATCGAGGCGCTGCTGACGCTTGCCCGCAAAGGGCAGGTCGTCGGTGCGACCGAACCGGTCTCACTCGAATCCGTCGCAGAGGACGCCTGGCAGGTCGTCGACGCGCCCGAGGCGACACTGACTGTCGAATCGTCGACAGCCGTCGTCGCCGACCGGGGGCGACTCGTCGAGATACTCGAAAACCTCTTTCGCAACGCCATCGAGCACGGTCGTCCGGACGCGACAGTTCGCGTCGGGATCCGCGAGGCGGGCGACGGGTTCTACGTCGCCGACGACGGCGAAGGAGTCGACCCGGACGTCCGCGAGAAGGTCTTCGAGATGGGGTACTCACAGTCACCGGATGGGACCGGCTACGGACTGTATATCGTCTCGACGGTCGCACAGGCCCACGGCTGGTCGGTCACGATCAGCGACTCCGAGTTCGGCGGCGCGCGGTTCGAGTTCACCGGCGCCGAGTTACAGGACGATTGTACCGACGGGCGTGACGTTTGATACTGCGTCAGTCGAACCGACCGCGACTGAACGTATCAGGGCTCGCGTCCGCGGGTATACGTCTCGAAAGCCGACCCGCTCCGGCCCCCGTCGTCCGTCCACACGAACGTGTCGTCCGGATCCGTCTCCCGGCGCAAGCGGTCCTTGACCGCCGCGATCCACCGATCTTCCGACCGCCCTGACGGGTGCGAATCGGCATGGGGCGAATCCGCGAGCTGGTCCCCGGCTGGTTGCTGGTCGGTGCACTCGTCCTGTGTCGCCATGGGCTATTGTGTGTTAGTGAGTATCATAAAACGCCGTCAGACGCACGTCAGCGGCGACCGAGTGATGGTGACGTCGCTCACTCCGCGAGGTGTTCGAGCACGGCGTCGGTGTCGTCGGGGACGGGTTCGGGATCGCTGCCGGCTGCCGCAGCGGCGTCCGGATCCTTCAGCAGGTGGCCGGTCGTGAGACAGACGACCTGCTCGTCTTCGTCGACGACGCCCCGCTCGCGGAGTTTCCGCAGGCCGGCGACCGAGGCCGCGGAGGCTGGTTCGACACCGACGCCTTCCGAGGCCAGGTCGCGCTGGGCGGCCGTGATCTGTTCGTCAGAGACCGCGACCGCAGTCCCACCGGTCTCGCGGATCCCCGGCAGGGCCTTCGGCGCGTTGACCGGGTTGCCGATCCGGATCGCCGTCGCGATCGTCTCGACGTCCTCCCAGCGCTGGATGTCCGCCCAGCCTTCCTCGATGGCTTCGACCATCGGTGCGGACCCGTCGGCCTGGACACCGGTGAGTTTCGGGACATCGGATTCGTCGAGCGCGCCGCTCGCGACCAGTTCGCGGAAGGCCTTGTACAGCGCCGAGGTGTTGCCGGCGTTGCCCACCGGCAGGACGATCCGATCCGGATAGTCTCCTTCCTCGGCGTGGAACTGCTCTAGGATCTCGAGACCGATCGTCTTCTGGCCCTCGAGCCGGAAGGGGTTGAGCGAGTTCAGCAGGTACGCTTCACCGCGATCGGCCAGATTCTGGACGATATCCAAACAGCGATCGAAGTTGCCGTCGACCTCGAGGATGCGCGCACCGTGAAGGCTCGCCTGGGCGACCTTGCCCGCGGCGACCTTGCCCGCGGGGAGCAACACCAGCGTTTCCAGTCCGGCGCGCGCGCCGTAAGCCGACAGCGCCGCGGAGGTGTTGCCGGTCGAGGCACAGGCGAGCCGGTCGACGCCGACTTCCTGGGCGACCCGAACGCCGACGGTCATCCCGCGGTCCTTGAACGAGCCGGTCGGGTTCATTCCCTCGTGTTTGACCCGGAGCCTGTCGACGCCGATATCCGCCTCCAGCCGGGGGACGTCGTGCAACGGCGTCCCGCCCTCGGGCAGGGAAACGCCGGAATCGAAAGGGAGCGCGGCAGCGTACCGCCAGACACCGTCCGCGATCGCGGGCGACTCGAAGTCTTCGAAGGTCGGCAAGTCAGCGTATCGCACTTCGAGCAGGCCGCCACACTCGTCGCAGGTATATCGGATCCCCTCGAACGGGGCGAACGTCTCCCCGCACTCGATGCAGGTCAGCCAGACGCCGTCGTTGGCGACTTCGGGCATAGGTTCGTCGAGTTGCAGATCAGCCATTACTAGAGGGGACGGGCCGATAGAGAAAAAGGGCCGGGATTCGTCGCTCGTTGGTCAAACCGATCTGGACCGCGCGCTTCGCCCGTGGTTCGTTCAGTCTCTCGATGTAGTCGTGACATTGCTGCTCGCTCACGCTCCCCTGTACCTCCGGCCCGCCAGCGCGCTCGCTTGCTGCCCGACAGTACAGGGGAGCGCGCCGTGGCGCGGCCCGAACGCACCAGCACCCTCCTTTCCGGTAATTGCGAGCGAAGGGAGCGAGCAATTCGCGCCTTGTATTTCGCACCGGACTCTTGACAAGACTTGGACAAACAGTGCGTGCGAAGCTTTCTATCTCTAATCAGCGAGAGAATCCCGCCGTTGACGGCGGGCTACGCCCGACTGCTTGAGGGAGTTTGAGTGATCTGCACAACGTTTG
>JBMCBU010000047.1:0-11216 GCA_048623335.1 Halapricum sp. | reverse complement strand
ATCCCGCCCTCGCCCTGGACCGGTTCGACGATGAACGCCGCCGTGTCCTCGTCGACAGTTTCGGCGAGCGCCTCGCGGTCGTTGTACGGGACAAACTCCACGTCGCCGATCAGCGGCTCGTAGGGCTTTTTGTACTTGTCCTTCCAGGTCGTCGCCAGCGCGCCCATCGTCCGGCCGTGAAAGCCCTGCATCGTGGCGACGATCTTCGAGTCGCCGGTCGCACTCCGGGCGAACTTCAGCGCTGCTTCGTTGGCCTCGGTCCCGGAGTTACACAGCCAGGTGTTGTCGATGTCGCCCGGCGCGGTCTCGGCGAGCAGTTCGTACAGCGCCGTGCGCTGGGCGTTGGGATAGGAGGCCTGGACGTAGGTGATCTTCTCGAACTGTTCGGTGACCGCCTCTTGGACGGCGTCGTGGCCGTGTCCCAGCGGGACGCAGGCGTACGAAGCCCCCATGTCCAGATACTCGGTTCCCGAGTCGTCGTAGACGTACGCTCCGTCGCCGCGTTCGATCTGTATCGGCTTTTCGTTGAATACGAATCCGCTCATGGTTGCTCCTGTTGGTCTGCTGTGGCAAGTGCGCTTGCATACACGTGCGTTCCCGACCCCTCGAGCGCCGTCGTGATCGGTGCCTCGGCGTTGGCGTCGGCGACTACGGCCTCGGGTGATCCGCCGGAGAGGGCCTCCTCGACGGCCATGACCTTCCGGCCCATGAAGCCCTCCGCGGCGTCTTCGAGGGCGTCCCAGTCGTCGCCCGTCTCGACGCGCTTGATCAGCGTCGTGGAGTCGTCCGGGTCCTCGTAGACGCCTTCGACGTCCGTCAACAGGACGAGTGTCGCGTCGAGTGCCGCGGCGATCGCGGCCGCCGAACGGTCGGCGTCGGTGTTGACAGCGACGATCTCGCCGTCGTCTCGCGGCTCATCGCCACTCGACGTCTCCGAGGCGCGTGGTGTCTCGCTATCTTTTCCGGCCATCGGTGGCGCGGCGACCGGCGTGTACCCGTCTGCGAGCAGCGACTCGAGCAACTCGGCGTTGACCTGCTTGATCGTCCCCGAGTGGTCCCCGCGCTTGATCTTTTTCTTGCCGCCCTCGACGACCCGGACGGCGGACTTCCGTGGGCCGTACAGCAGCTTGCCGTCGACGCCGTTCAGCCCGACCGCGTCGACGCCCTGACTCTGCAGGCCGGCGACGAGTCGCGTGTTCAGGTGGCCGAAGGCCATCTCGAAGACCTCCATCGTCTCCTCGTCGGTGAACCGCCCGACGACGCCGCTAGGTGTCTCGACGTACTCGGGCTCGATCCCCATCCGCTCGAGCGTCTCGTCGACCTTGGTGGAGCCGCCGTGGACGACCACCACGTCGTGGCCCCGCTCGCGGAGGCTCGCCACGTCGGCCAGCGCGCTTTCGGGATCGACAGCCCGTGCGCCACCGACCTTGACGACAATCGTCACGTCCATCCCCCCGTCATGGTGCTCCCACGGGGTGCAGCCCCTGGAACTCCAGGCCGGCGGTCTCTTCGATCCCCAACGCGACGTTCGCGGCGTGGACGGCCTGCCCGGCCGAGCCTTTCATCATGTTGTCGATCGCCGAGAACACCACCACCCGCTCGTTTCCGGGGTCGAGTTCGAAGCCGACCTCGGCCCTGTTCGTCCCCGCGACGGCCTTGGGTTCGGGATAGCGGTAGACGCCACCGCCGCCCGCGACCAGTTCCATGAAGGGTTCGTCCTCGTAAGAGCCGCGGTAGGCCCCCCAGAGGTCGCCTTTCGAGACCGGCTCGTCCGGGAAGACGTGTGCGGTCGCGCTCGCGCCGCGGATCATGTCCACGGAGTGTGCGCTAAAGGAGACGCCCGTGCCGAGGAACTGCTCGATCTCGGCCTCGTGGCGGTGGCCCGTCGGCGCGTAGGGGCGGACGACGCCCGAGCGCTCGGGGTGGCTCGAGGCCTCGCCGCCGCCCGCGCCACCTTCCGACGAGCCGACTTTCACGTCGACGACGATCCGCTCGTCACCGGAGAGCACGTCGTTCTCGAACAGCGGGAGCAAGCCGAGGATCGTCGCCGTGGCGTTGCAGCCCCCGGAGGCGATCAGATCCGCGCCGTGCAGGTTCTCGCGGTTCAGCTCGGGGAGTGCGTACTCCGCGTCTGCGAGCAGTTCGGGCCGCGAATGGCCGTCATACCACTCGTCGTACTGCGTCTCGCTGTCGAGGCGGAAATCCGCCGAGAGGTCGACGACCGTCTCGGCGGCGTCCTGGAAGGCGTCGATGTGCTCCATCGAGACGCCGTGGGGCGTCGCCGCGAACAGCACGTCGACCGATTCGAGGTCCGTCGGGTCCGAAAAGCGCAGGTCGAGCCCGCGCAGGTTCGGGTGCGAGCGCCCGACGGTCATGTTGTCGGCCGACCGCGAGGTCGCCTGGACGACCTCGAAGCTCGGGTGGCCGGCGAGGATCCGCAGCAGCTCGCCGCCGGTGAACCCGGTGCCGCCGACGACGCTCGCGGTGTAGGTGTCGGCGGTCATGCGCTCGCCTCCTCGGCGTTTTCGTCAGCCAGCTCGACCGCTTTCGCTTCCAGCCAGTCGACGACCCGCGCCGGGACGTCGACGTCTGTGGCCGCGTCGAGCGCCTTGAACTCGACGGTGTGGTTCACCTCGTGGACGGTGTAGTCGTCGGGGACGCCGTCGCCGTCTCCGTCGACGCCGGTCTCGGCGGCGTCCGCGTCCGCCTCCACTCCAACCTCCATCAGGTCGACGCCGAGCATGCCGCCGCCGACCGCCTCGGAGGCCCGCTCGACCAGTTCGGTCGCGCGCTCGTCGAGATCGAACGACGCCGTCTCGCCGCCCTTCGCGGCGTTCGTGAGCCAGTGGTCCGACGACCGCGTCATCGCGGCGACCGGCTCGCCGTCGACCGCCAGCACGCGGACGTCGCGGCCGGGCTTGTCGACGAACTCCTGGACGTAGAACACCTTGTGCTCGTAGTGGCCGAGCGTCGCTTTGTGTTCGAGGATCGCCTCCGCAGCGTTTCTGGAGTCGATCTTGGCCATCAGCCGCCCCCACGAGCCGACGACCGGCTTGAGCACGCAGGGGTAGCCGAAGTCCTCGACGACCTCTATGGCGGCGTCCTTGGTGAACGCGACCTCCGTCTCGGGGGTCGGGACGCCCGCCTCCTCCAGCGCGAGGCTGTTTTTCACTTTGTCCGCACAGATCTCGGCCGTCTCGGGTTCGTTGACGATCGGGACGCCGTAGGCCTCGGCGAACTTGCTCGCGTAGAGACTCCGCGAGGTCGCGAGACACCGATCGACCAGCAGATCCACGCCCTCGAAGTCCGCTGGCGGGTCAGACAGCGAGAAGCGTTGCTTGCGGACGTCGATCTTCGTGACCTCGTGGCCGCGCTCGCGCAACTCGTTCAACAGCAGCTTCTCGTCGCGACGGATGCGCGAGTACAGCAGTCCGACGTTCATACTGTCGCCCTCCACGATCTGTCCGCGGTCACGGCTCATTCACCCCAGTCCTCTTCGAGCTCGGGCGCGGTGTCGAGCTCGACGGGGCCAGTCTCGACGACCTCCAGTTCCGCACCACAGGTCGAACAATCGACAATCTCTCCGACTTCGAGGTTCTCGTGCAGGGTCAGTTCGGTCCCACACTCGACGCACGTTGTCATAGTACCACCCACTCACGCAGCTATCTACTTAAATCCACCGAACTTATCAGAATAGGTTAGTAATTAAAATACCTACTAACGGCTATGAGGGCGCTGAGAACTCGAATTACTCGAATCTGAATATCAGATACAATATGTTAGCCCCCACACGGGGGTCGTCGGATCCGTGCACAGGTCTCAGACATAGCGATCGACCTCCGAATCGAGGCGTTCGGCCGCCGCCGCGAGGGCGTCCTGGCGGTCGTTGAGGGTGCGCTCGTCGCTCGCGACGCGGTCGGTCGCTCCGTCGAGCTGTTCGATGAGGGCCTCGGGTGCTGGGCCGCCACGGGAATCGCGGGCCCGGACGGAGGCGGCCGGGTCGAGCGCGCGCTCGACGTCCTCACGGTCGACGTACGCCGAGAGCGACTCGCCGAGCACTTCCTCGGCGACGGCGTCGAGCGTCGCGTAGTCGGGCGAGTTCTCGTCGTGTTGCAGCGTTTCCGCCGCGTGCGCGACCACCTCGTGGGCGGTCCGGAACGGCACGCCACGCATTGCCAGCAGGTCCGCGACGCCGGTCGCCGTCGAAAAGCCCTCGCCTGCGGCCTCGGCGAGCGTCTCAGTCGGCCACTCGGCGGTCGTGACCGCACCCGCGGCGACCTCGACGCTCTCGGTGACGCTGTCGATGGCGTCCCAGGCGTGGCGGCCCGCCCGCTGGAGGTCGCGGTTGTACGCCCGCGGCTGGCCTTTCAGGTTCGTGAGCAGGCCGTTCAGCCCCGCCGTCGCGTCGCCGGCGCGGCCCCGGACGAGTTCCAGCGTGTCGGGGTTTTTCTTCTGGGGCATGATCGAGGAGGTCGAGGCGTACTCGTCGGCCAACTCGACGTGGCCCTTGCTCGCCATGACGATCACGTCCTCGGCGAGTCCGGACAGCGTCGTCGCCAGGGTCGACAGCGCCGCGGTGACCTCCAGGAGGAAGTCCCGCGTCGCCGATGCGTCCATCGAGTTCTCCGCGACGCCGTCGAACCCGAGCAGTTCCGCCGTGCGCTCGCGATCCACGTCGAAGGGCGTCCCCGCGAACGCGGCCGAGCCGAGCGGGTTCTGGTCGAGCCGGTCGTAAGCGTCGAGTAGCCGGCCCGTATCGCGAGCCAGCGCCTGCTCGTAGGAGGCGATCCAGTGGCCGACCGTCGTCGGCTGGGCCGGCTGGAGGTGCGTGTAGCCGGGCGTTACCACCCCGCGGTGGTCGGCGGCCATCTCGACGAACTGCCGGCGCGCCTCGATGACGGTTGCGATCGTCTCCAGCAGGTCCTCGCGCAGTCGGTAGCGGATACAGGTCGCGACCTCGTCGTTGCGCGAGCGTGCGGTGTGCATCTTGCCCCCGTCCTCGCCGACGCGCTCGATGACGGCCGACTCGACGGCCTCGTGGACGTCTTCACCCTCTGGGAGGGCGTCGTGGCCGTCAGCTTCGATCTCGTCCAGTGCGGCGAGAATCTCCCCGGCCACGTCTGCTTCGATGATGCCCTGTTCGACGAGCATCACGACGTGGGCACGATCGACGGCCAGATCCGCCTCGAAGATGCGCTCGTCGTCTTCGAGCGAGGAGAGGAACCCGCGGGCGGGGCCGCCGCTGAAGCGGTCCCGGCGGACGACGGTCTCGTCTCGCGGGTCGCTACGCTCCCCGCTCGACCGTCCCGAGGACTCCCTGCGGTCGTCCTCGCGGCCCTCGCCGCTCATCTATGACTCCTCGTCCTCGAGTTTCGCCGTGACCTTCTTCGCGAGACGACTCTGGAAGCCGTGATACTTCGCGACGCCAGTCGCGTCCTGCTGGGTGATCCCGCCCGAGACGTCTTCCTCGTCGAAGGACGCCGCGGATTCGGAGTAGACGGCGTACTCGCTCTCGCGAGAGACCGGCCGGCAGTGACCCCCCTCCAGTTTGACCGTCACCGTGCCAGTGACGCGTGTCTGGGTCTCGTCGATGAACCCTTCCAGCGCGTCGACGAACGGTGCGTCGATCAGCCCCTCGTAGGCCTTCTGGGACCACTGCTGGTCGATCTGTTCTTTGAACTGGCGCTCTTCCTGTGTGAGCACGAGCCCCTCCAGGGCCTCGTGGGCGGTCAGCAGGACCGTCGCCGCGGGGTGTTCGTAGTTCTCGCGCACTTTGAGCCCGAGCATCCGGTCTTCCATCATGTCCGTGCGCCCGACGCCGTGCGTGCCGGCCTGCTCGTTGAGTCGCTCGATGAGTTCGACCGAGCCCAGCGTCCCACCGTCGAGCGCGACCGGGATCCCGTCCTCGAACTCGATTTCGACGAGTTCGGCCGGCTTGCCCGAGGGGTTGTCGGTCCACTTGTAGATGTCGTCGTCGGGGATCGTCGCGGGATCCTCCAGTTCCGAGCCCTCGATCGAGCGACTCCAGATGTTCGTATCGACCGAGTAGCGGCCGCCGTCACCGCCCTCGACGGGCAGGCCCTTCTCCTTTGCGTACTCGTTTTCCCACTCGCGGGTGAGCCCGAGTTCGCGGACAGGGGCGATGACTTCCAGGTCGGTGTCACGCCAGACCGCCTCGAAGCGCAACTGGTCGTTGCCCTTGCCCGTACAGCCGTGGGCCAGCGCGTTCGCGCCCTGTTCGATAGCGACGTCGCGGATCGCCTTGGCGATGACTGGACGCGCCAGCGCGGTTCCCAGCGGGTAGCCCTGATAGTCCGCGTTTGCCTGCACGGCTCGCAAACACAGGTCCGCGAACTCCTCGCGTGCGTCGACGACGTACTGGTCGACGCCGAGCGCTTCGGCGGTCTCTTCGGCCTCCTCGAACTCGTAGTCGGGCTGGCCGACGTCGACGGTGACGCCGATGACTTCGTCGAATCCGTACTCCTCTTTCAGTAGCGATACGCCGACTGTTGTGTCGAGCCCGCCCGAGAAGGCGAGCGCGACGGTTCCTGAATGTTCACCTGGCATTGGTCTCGCGTCGGGGTGTTTTTCCCGCCCAGAACCCGACAGTGGGCGGTATCGAGCGTGTGAATCCGTTCCGTCGTGGGAAGTAATGGTAGCAGGGCCTAACGGCCCCGTCGTCGTCGGCTAGCCGTGAAAACGGAAGCGGACCCGCCGCTGGCGATCTCGCGTACGCCGGGCGTCGCGGTCCGCGTCATGTAGCCGTTTGTATTCCAGAGGCATATTAATACTTTCCGGGACGGGGGCGCTATGCGTGTCGTTCTCGTGGTTCATAGTATCACGAATGCAGACCGTTCTGTCGGGATCCTTTTGTCCCGGCCAGCCATCTGTTCGACCATGTCCGGTATCGTCTTCTTCGGGACGGCCGATCGCGAGCGGATCGTCGAGTTCTACGAGCAGCGACTCGGGTTCGAGCGGTGGCTGGATCAGCCCGAGTGTTCGATCCTGCAGCAGGAGAACCTGCTCGTGGGGTTCTGCGAGCGCGGCCAAGCCGAGACGGACGGTGTCGTGACGGTGGTCGAGAAAACACGCGAGGCGGTCGAGGACCGCTACGACGACCTCGTGGACGTGGCCGACGAACCGCCGAGCGAGAACGAGCCGTACCGAATCTACAATTTCTTCGGTACCGATCCCGACGGCAGGACGTTCGAAGTACAGACGTTCCTGCACGAGACCGCCCCTGTCCGGGAGACGGATTCGGGATCCGAAACCCGTAATCCGACCGATACCTGACGACCACTATGTACGATTATCACGCCCATTCGAACTACTCCGACGGTCGGTTCCTCGTGGAGATGCTCGTGGCCGCACAGCGACAGGGTCTCGAGGGGATCGGATTCGCCGATCACTGCAACGTCTCGGCGGACCCGTCACAGCGCCAGTTCGCCAGGGAGTTCGGGTTCAACCTCGATCTGACCCACGAACGTCGTCGGGACGCGATCGAGTCGCTTCGCGAACGATACGATCTGACGATCTTCGACGCAGTCGAGATGGATTACCATCCCGACGACGAGGCCGCGATCGCCGAGTTCCTCGAGACGGCCGGGTTCGAGTACGCCATCGGCAGTGTCCACACCGTCGACGGACGTAACCTCCACGACGAGGCGTATTTCGGGGCGAAGTCACGGACCGAGCGTCGTGTGGTCGTCGAGACCTACGTCGACCGCGTGGTGTCGCTGATCGACTCGGAACTGTTCGCGATCGCCGGCCACGTCGACCTCCCGCAGCGAAACGAGACGCTTCGCGGACTGTTCACCGACGAGCACTACCGGCGGATCGCCTCCGCCCTCGAAGCCTCCCGGACGGTCCCGGAGTTGAACGCCGGTCGCGTCACCGACGACTACGGACAGTTCCACCCCGGACCGGACTTCCGCGAGATCCTGGCCGAGCACGACGTCGGGTTCACTCTCGGCACGGACGCCCACACGCCCGAAAGCGTTCGCGAGAACGCCGACGAACTGGCAGCGTTCGTCGACCGGTGGGACATCGATCCGGTGACGGTACACGAGTGATCGATCGGCTCGTCATCGACGAGTGGCCGATTGGAGGATCACAAACGAGTGGTCGGTTGGGATCGAATACGCCGGTCGGGTTCGAAGCCCTTAAGCGCGCCAGCGGGAAACGTTCGATAACTCGCTGGTGGCGGGCTCCAGCGGGCACCTGCCGTCGCCGGTCGATCGGCGATCCGCAGGCTGGGATGTGGTCGGGTAACCGACTGAACCACTCGACGCCCGCGGTGAAACCATGGCAAAGAGCTTCTACTCACACATCCGGGACGCCTGGAAGGACCCGGAAGACGGCAAAGTCGCGGAACTACAGTGGCAGCGTATGCAGACGTGGCGCAAGCAAGGTGCGATCGAGCGGGTCGAGCGCCCGACGCGGCTGGACAAGGCGCGCTCGCTCGGTTACAAGGCCAAACAGGGAGTCGTCGTCGCGCGGGTCAGCGTCCGCAAGGGCAGCGCTCGCAAGGTCCGACACAGGGCCGGGCGACGCTCGAAGCGCCAGGGCGTCACCCGAATCACGCGCCGGAAGAACCTCCAGCGCGTCGCAGAGGAGCGTGCGACCCGCAAGTACCGCAACCTGCGCGTGCTCAACTCATACTGGGTCGGCGAAGACGGCAGCCAGAAGTGGTTCGAGGTCATTCTGATCGACCCGAACCACCCGGCGATCGAGAACGACGACGATCTCAACTGGATCTGTGACGACGCCCACGACGACCGCGCACTGCGCGGACTGACCAGTGCCGGCCAGTCCAACCGCGGTCTCCAGCAGAAGGGCACAGGCACCGAGCACACGCGACCGTCGAACAACAGCGGTAAAGGCCGCGGAAAGTAACGACCGTGGTCGTTTCTCTCGTCCGCTGACCGAAAAGCAGCGGGTGTGTCCTGGAGCAGCGCCGCTACTGGATATACGACGGTTCCTCGGCGTCACATGTCTCTTCGTGCTGTTCGGCATCCGAGCGATTGTCGAACAGCATCCCGCATTTCTCGCATTGATACCACGTTTCGCCGTCTTTCTCGGTCGTGGTTACCATACATGTATATGTGTCGTGATACCGTATAGAGGTTTCTCCGGCCATGGAGACTGCTGTACAGGCGGTACAAGGCGACTGCCCCGGGGACTGACCCCGGGGTGGGTTCACGTGTCGGAAACCGCGTGACTCCATAGCGTACCCGCTCGGGAACGTAACCTATATCAATCGCACTCCGGCTACATTTGGGTACCCAACGCGTGTCCGGGTTGGGGTAGTGGTTATCCTCCAGCCTTGTGGAGGCTGGGACGCGGGTTCGATTCTCGCACCCGGACTTCTCTGCGACGACCAACTGAAGGAGTCGAAAAGCCGGACGGCGAAATCGAACCACGCGAGACGAGCGAAGCGAGTCTCGCTATCGGGTTCGATTCTCGCACCCGGACTTCCAATTCCTCCGATTGTCACGGATTCATATAGGGATTCGCGTAGAAACCCATAGATTCCTCTCGGGACATCGATATCCATCACCCGATCGGAGGTGGTATTCTTCCGATCGGCTACGCGAATCACTAAGAGTACCTCGACTCCGTTCCCTTCGGACCCGACATTTATATTTCTGACCGAGAAAATGACAAAAACCTGATTAATTCATGATCATCCGTACTTGGTTAATACTCCCAGTAATACGGTTATAGCCCGGTGAATTGTCAATTACCGGCGAAGACAGACGGTCTGAGGACAAGTAAGATATGGGACGACCGTGACGAGATTACGACTGAAGGGTTGCCATAGCTTGCGGGACGGTTCATAGGGATTAGCGGAGCCGATCGAAGGAATCTACCTCCGACCGGGTGGTGGATATCGACGTCCCGAGAGAAATCTATGGATTTCTACACTAATCCCTATCAGTGGAATCTAACACTTGATCCCGGCAGTTGAGTGAGCTTCGAGAGGATCGATTACGTGGATCGCGCCCGAATTGTGAGATCAACACGGGCGAGGTCGTCATCAAAGTTGGTGGGTGGTTCTGCCCAACCGCCATCTTTGTTGTCGATGACAAGCGCATACTCGCCAGCCTCCAGTACACCGCTTCGCGTACCGCCTTCGCTACCTTTGAAGGAGAGGTCGTCAACGACTTGGAAGCGCTCGCCGTTCTCATAATACTGGAATTCTTGGGCGGTAGCGACGAACACGTCCACAGCTGGGCCTTCGCGAACAACCATCTCCATCTCCACTTCAAGGTCTTGGTCAGGTTCAAGGCTGGTAGCCCAATACTGATCTTCGTTTACTTGACGGGTATCGTCAAGGACAGTCTCAAATGGAATCTCTGTTTGTGTGGGCGTCGGCGTCGGTTCCGGTGTGGGAGTCGGATCAGGCATGGAGGTCGTAGTTGGAGTATCTGTCTCGGTTTGTGGTTCTGTCGTCGTCTCGCCACTAGTGGTGTCATCAGATCCCCCGCTGCAGCCAGCGAGGACGAACGATGCACCTGCAAGGCCGGTCATGAGGAATTTTCGTCTGGATTGCACAGACCTGCGTTAGCGACTCAGGGTGTTATAGTGGAGACATAACCCCTGGCAAATTGTGTCGATTTGTACCGAGTTTGCCGAATCTTCCTGGATTTAACCCTATTCAACTTCGTTAAAACGTCGCGTGACCTCGGGAACTCCCGTCCCTGACGAAGATCTCGTTGAGCGACTTCTATAAAATGAACAGCGCGAGTACCACGGGCCACCGTGCCCGTGGTGCTTCACTTCTGGTGCGCGCGTCCTTTTTTCGCAAGCCCGTCTTGGACTCCTTCCAGCCCCCTCGATGCATAGGACCATCCGACTCCCCATCGAGTTTCCTCGTCAGCTATATGCCTCATTTCACTGTCCGAAAAGGCAAGATACCGAGCATCTAACCCCGGTTTGTGACTCCTCTTCACACGAAGAGCGTTATCATTTCTACATTAAACTAAAATCCACTTACCCCGAAAGCTATTGACGTTGTGCACACTACTTATTGACGAAACGTTCGCAGTATGGCGGTTTCGGACAAAGTTAGCCGGTGACTTAGTGGATTGGAATGACACCGAAACACGCACCCACGCCGTCCAGCGGTTGGGTACTGGGGGTGTAGGAAAGTAGTTAGTGGGTCGGGGCGGATTTGAACCGCCGACTTCCTCCGTGTGAAGGAGGTATCATAA
>JBMCBU010000046.1:0-11241 GCA_048623335.1 Halapricum sp. | reverse complement strand
TCGTCGACGCCCTCTCCGACGGCATCCTCGTCGACGTCCTCTTCGACGTCCTTGCTGAACCGTCCGAGTTTTTCCTTCAGTCCGTCGAACATCGCCTACTCGTCTTGCTGTTGCTGCATCTGCTGCATCTGCTGCATCTGCTGTTGCTGGAGCTGTTGGGCACGCTGCTCGAGCTGTTGGCTCTCGGATTCGATCTGGGCGATCTCCTCGCGGACGTCCTCGATCCGGTCGTCGATGGCGTCTTTCTTGATCTCGAGCGTCCCGATTGCGTCTTCGTGCTCCTGCTCGGCCGCGTAGTCCGCACCGAGGCCGACGATGACCTCGTCGATGTCTTCGATCTCCGCGCGGACGTACGCGCCGCCACCGAGCGGGACCTGGACGGTCGAGCCAGTCTCGAGGGTCCGGATGGCTTCGATCGCCTCGTCTGTCTCGGACTTTTCGGTTTGCAGGTCCTGGATGTTCCCCTCGAGCTGCTCTTTTTCCTCTTCGAGTGCCTCGATCGCCTGGGCGATCTCCTGGGCCTGACCGCCGCCGCCGAGACTCATGCCTGCACCTCCGCGATCTCGATCTGGGTACGCTTCAGCGCGTGCTTGGAACCGAACTCGGCGTAGGTTCGCTCGACCGCGACGTCCTCGTTCGGCGCCTCGATCTCCGTCTCGAAGTTCTGCGGACCGTCCCGCGCTTGGAACGACCCCTGAACAGTATACGTGCTCATGGTCGGGTGGTAGAGAGTCAGCGGGAAGAATCTTCCCATCCACGGCGTTCACATCCGGTATCCGAGCGAAGACAGCCCGGCAACAGCGCGCCCTGCAAGAGTGGCCGACATCGAGCGCGACCGACCTCGGCGTCCGCTGGCTAGCTCGATTCGCCGTTGATCACCGCGGGATCGACCCAGATGAGAAACCCGTCCTCGCGGTTGACCAATCCCTTCACCGTCCGGGAGTCGGCCTGTTCTTCTACGTCCGACAGCCTGAACGTGCTGACCCGGTGGACCGTATCGACGAGCCAGCCGAACTGGTCGTCGCTTCCGTCGTCGAAGATCACGATCCGACGCTGGCCGTCGTTTCGTTCGAGGCCGAACACGACCTTGGGATCGACGATCGTCGTCGTCTCGTCTCGCAGGTTCATCACGCCGACGACGTGTGGATCGCTGTCGGGAACCGCAGTCAGCGGCTCTTCGTCGACGATTTCGGCGACCGTCTCGATCCTGACACCGTAGCGCTGGCCGTTCAACTCGAACTCCAAGGCCTGCACTTCCTCACTTGTCGCGGTGTCCGACTCGCGCGTGTGCAGCGACACGATCAGTCACCCTGTTCGAGTCGGTCGACGGCGGATTCGAGGCTCTGGACCATCTGCGCCTGTTCTTCGTTGGCGGCGTAGATGTTCTCGACCTCTTCGGAGACCTCCCTGGCCTGGTCGGCGACCTGATCGACCAGCGAGGCGACCTCCTCGGCGCTTGCGGCCTGGTCGTCGGTCGCTTCGGCGACTTCGCCGATCCCGCGAGATGCCTCCTGGGTGGCGTCGAGTATCTCGTCCAGCGCCTCCATCGTCGCCTGCACCTGGTCGATCCCGGATTCGACCTGCTGGTTTGCCTCCTGAAGGCTCTCGGCGGTCTCGTCGGTGTCTTCTTTGATCCCCGCGATCATCGACTCGATCTTCTCGGCGTTCGACTGGGCGTCCTCGGCGAGACTCTTGACCTCGTTCGCGACGACGGCGAAGCCTTCTCCCTCCTCGCCCGCGCGAGCGGCCTCGATGTTGGCGTTCAGTGCCAGCAGGTTCGTCTGGTCGGCGATGTCGTTGATCACCTCGACGATCTCGTCGATCTCGTCGACTCGCTCCTGCAGGTCGTCGAGGTCCTCGGTCACGTCTTCGGCCGCGGCGTCGATACCCTGCATCTCATCGATGGCGCCCTCGGCCCGCTCGTAGCCGTCCTCGGCGCGTTTCTCGGCCTGCTCGCTGGTCGCAGCGACCTCCTCGGCGCTGGAGGCGACCTCCTCGACGGAGGCGCTGACGTTGCCGACCTCGCCGGTGACCTCGTCCATCGACTCGGCCATCCGCTCGGCCGTCGAGCTGATCTCGTCGGAACTCGCGGCGACGTCGTCGGCGTTCCTGCGCAGTTCCTGCATCGATCCCGAGACTTCCTCGGCCGCGGCCTTGACGTTCGAGATGTCCTTGAAACTCTCGGTGATCCCGACGACCTCGCCACGCTCGTTGGTGATCTGCTCGGAAACCAACAGGGTCTGCTTGGTCTCGCCGTTGGGCAATTCCTTCTCGATTTCGACCTCGACGCGCTGTTTGCCCTGCTCCATCAACTGCCGGAGCGTGCAGTCTTTGCTCCCGCAGAATTTCCCCGACAGCTGGTTCATGCACTTGAGTTCGCTGTGCTGCTGGTCGGCGTCGATCCCGGTCCACTCGGTCATCACGCGGTTCTGCTTGACGACGTTCAGGTTCTCGTCGATGACCCGCTGTGCCGACCCGGAGGTGTCGTACAGCTGGTCGGGGTCGTTTTCGAGGACGAGTTCGATTTCCGGGCGGTCGGGTTCGACTGGACGCTCCGGTTCGGTGGTTGCGAGTTTTCCGTCACCCCGAACGGTCCCGCCGTCGGACTCGACGGACCGGGGCGCGGCGTCCGTTGGGGTCTCGACAGTCAATCCGTCGGACTCCTGCTCCGTCTTCGATCGCGCGGTTGTGTCGTCCGCTTCGTCCTCGCTCGTCTCCGGTCGTTCGTCGGATACGGCCGACGAGTCCTCCGGCGGTTCCCCTTCGACCGAGTCGGCTTCGCCGGTCGCGTGTCTCGCGTCGTCTGAAGGGTCGTCGATCGTTTCCGCATCGCTGTCTGTCTCGCGGGTCTCCGCACCGAGCCATTCCGAGAGCCGGTCACTGATGGTCATCGCTGTATCAACGACTTCAACACGTGTCGAGGTGTAGCCCCGTCCTACAGAAATTGGCACGCCGGCAGACAAAGACCTATTATTTTAGGTCGGCTGTCAGCGCGGCCCGAACGTCGCCTCGAAGCCCCGGCGTTGGGCGGCCCGGATGTGCTGGTGGAAGGTTGCCGGGGAGATCCCGAGCGCTTCCGCGATCTCCTCGCCGCTGCTCTCGCGCGGCCACTCGAAGAACCCGCGCCGATAGGCGACCGAGACGACCTCGCGCTGGCGATCCGTCAGGGTCTCGAACACGTCGGGAAGCGACGATGTGGTCGGTTCCTCGACCGTTCGCTGTGCTTGCAGTGTCGCCTCGGGGTAGTGTCGTTCGAGATGGTCGACGAACGCCCGCACCTGCTCGGGCCGAGGTAACCGAACCCGAAGCGCGTTCCCCGACTCGTCGACGATGAGCTGATCCACCCGCGCGTCGTATGCCGAGAGGACGTCGAACAGGAGACTGTCGCGGAAACCGAACTCGACCTGTCCCGTCTCGCTCGTCTCGAGGGCGCTCGCCCGGTCGATGGCCGGGATCGCCCGCATGGTCTCGGCGACCGCGTCCGGATCGTCAGTCCGTGCGTACGCGAGCTGGCCGCCGTCGGATCGGGAGACGACGTGCGTGACGCGGAGACTCACCTCGAGGTTGGCCCCGAGTTCGAAAAGCCACTCTCCGGCGAGCGGCATGGAGAACTCCAGTACGACGTGGCTGTCCGAGCGAAGCGTCTGTCGTTGCTCGATGGCGGCGATCGCGTAGGCGAGTGTCGCTCCGAGTTCGGCCAGTACAGTACGCTCGCTCTCGGCGAACGCCCCGGGCCTGTCGGCATAGATTTCCAGCACGCCGTACTGCCGAGACTCGTAGCTGAGAGGAATACTGATCGCCGACTGGTGGCCCTGCTCGATGGCAGTCCGTCGCCAGGGCTCGGGGCCGTCGGCAGCGAGCAGCCGCGACCGCTCGACGATGCGCTGGTGGTCGAAGGCCATGCGGGTGATCGAATCCCGGCCGCCGTCGCTGGCAGCAGCGATTGCCCGCGCTTGCTCGTCGGAGCTCGCACGCACGGAAAACGACTCCTCGGCGAGGTCCGGAGCGCCGATCCAGGCCAGTTCCCAGTGTTCGATCGCCGTGAGGTTCTCACAGACCGCCCGTTCGATCGCCGACCGCGAGTCGGCCTCGACGAGCGTGCGCTGGGTATCCCGAACGATCGCGTTGATGCGCTTCAGTCGCTCGAGTTGCTCGTTTCGCCGCTCTATGCGGTCGGTGTAGGACTGGAGTTGCTCGTTCTGTCGGACGGTCTCGAGCGCCGCGGCGACGCTCCGGGCGAGCGTCTGGACGAACGCGTGGCCGAGCACCGTCTCGGTCGATTCGCCACGGTCGACGACGAGGGCACCGAACTCCCGTATCGGGACGATGAGGTCGCCCCTTGCCCGTTGTTCGGTCTCGACCTGTAGTGGTTCGAGTTCCGGATCGGTACGCACGAACGACGCCCAGATGGGGTCGTCGCCGGGTCTGATCTGCTCGGGTCGGCTGTTCCCGTCGTCGGGCGGGGCCGACTCGCCGGCGAGCACGAGCGCCCCTGCCTGTTCGTCCCACCGGTAAAACGCCACGGGAAGCGACTCCGAGACCGCCTCGACGGATTGAATCGTCAGCGACGGGATTTCCCCGGTCGTGTCTGCTTCGAACAGCGACCGCGTCGCCTCGTGCAACGCCTGGAGCTGTTCACGACGGTGACGACGTTCGAACAGGGCCGCGACCTGCTGGACGAGCAACCGGATGAACGTCTGCTGGATCTCGGGAAACGGTCGCTCGCGGGGTTCGGGGTCGACGAAACACAGCGTGCCGCGCAACTCCTCGCCGACAAAAAACGGCGCGCCGATGTACGAGGATAGCTCGAACCGTCGATAGGCCAGATCGTCGCCGAATCCCTGCGCCTGTGCGTCGTAGATGCTGACGACCGATTCGCGTTCGGTGACCTTGCGACAGAACGTCTCACCGAGCGGCAGCCGTTGGCCCTCCCGAAAACCCGGCGCGTCGCCGACGAGATACGACAGTTCGACCGTCTCGTCCTCGACTGACGTGAGATAGCCGGCCGAGAGTCCGGCCCGTGCGACACCCACTTCGAGCATCGCCTCAATTCGTTCGTCGAACGCGAGACTCGTGTCGGCAACGATCTCGTGTAGCCGACGCAGCGCCCGCTCGTTGTGCTCTAACTGCTTGCGCTGTCGATACGCGGATGTCACGTCCAGCAGTGCACCCCGGACGGAGACGACCGTCTCGCCGTCCGTGACGGGTTCGCCGACGACGCGCACCCGTCGAACCGATCCATCGCGGACGATCCGCACGCGGTAGTCGAAGCCGATGCCGAACTCCAGCGCCCGATCGAGGGCCGTTTCGATCCGGTCGCGGTCGTCGGGGTGATACACGTCGAAGCCGTCCTCGATAGACACGGATCCGTCGGGCGGGAGGCCACTGATCCGACGCGTCTGGGCGGTCAAATGAATGGTTCCGGACCCCTCGTACTCCCAGGCGCCGACGTCCGCGAGACGTTGCGCACGCGCGAGCAGGTCGCGGTTCTGTTCGAGTACGCGTTCCCGTTGTAGTCGGTCGAGGGCGGCCTGGGCACTCCGGGCGAGGATTCGAACGAGGTCGCGCTCGGAGGCTCCGAACGCGTGATCGTCGCGTCTCGCGATCGAGACGATCCCGTGGGATCCGAGCGCCGCGACGAGCGCCGTCTGTACCGGCACGGTAGCGGCGAGATCCTCGGGTTCCAGGTCCGCGAGCACGTGAGGATCCGGGTTCTCGAAGGCTCTCCAGATCCGATCACCGCGTTCGTGGACGAACGGCGGGTCGCCGGCCTCGTGTAGTAACTCCCGGAGCGGTCTGGTTGCGTTCTCCATTCGAAGTGCGTCGCGGTCGTCGGTGACGTACCAGACCGATACCAGGTCCGTCTCGAAGGCGTCGCGAGCGGCCTCGACGGTGACGGTCGCGATCTCTTCAGGTGTCGTGGTATCGAGAAACGCACGCGTGGCTTCGTTCACCCGTTTGAGCGCACTCCAGCGCTCGGTCTCGTCGTCGGGTTCCGGACGGGACTCGACATTCGCCTCCGATGGGGTTGACTCTCGGTTCGTGATATCCGGAGGTGGTTCCCTGGTGGTCTAAACGTGTCGGCGATTCTTCGCCAGAGAGAACGCAAAAGCGAACGATCAGTCGATGTATCCCAGCGCGTCCTCGATGCGACCGAGTTCCGGACCGGTCGTGTCCTGACCGGCGACGTACCCGGCGTCGTTGGCGATCAGTCCCGAGCCGACCAGCGGCCCGCCGTAGTTTATCGTGCCGATGTCAGCCGGAACACCGAACAGCTCCTCCAGCGCGTCGAGTTCGCCGTCGGTGGCCTTCGGATGGGCGAGCACGCCCCTGTTGGTGGCGACCGCGGCGGTCCCGACGGTTTCGACACCGGCGACGAGACCTCGTTCGACAGGCACCTCGAGCGCGTCCGTGACCGCGAGGACGGCCTCACGCGAGAGGTCGGGATGGACGTACGCGCCAGTGTCGTTAGCCAGCACGACGTTGCCGGCGGCGTTGATCCGACCCGGTAGCTCCACGACCGGCCGATCGAGCGCTTCGGCGATCCGCTCGCGCTCGCGGTCGGTGATCCGACTGCTGACCAGCAGGCCGTTCTCGTTACCCGTCGCTAACGCGCCGACCGTGCCCGATCCGCCGACGGTCGTCTCGACGGCGTCGACGGCGAGCGTGTCGGTGAGCGTCGCGAGGAGATCAGCGTCGAGGTCCGGCCGGATCAACAGACAGTCGTCGGTTGCACGGGCGAAAACACCGACGTACGACGATCCGGAGAAGGCAGCGCGGGGCACGCGCTACTCGGCCGGTTCGGCCTCGACGACCGCCTCGCCCTCTTCGTCGAAGCGAGCGGCCCGGACCCGAAGCTTGCTCGGCGGCTTCGAGCGACTGCGCGACCAGACCGCCTCGTTCAGCGACGGGTCCAGTCGAACAGCGTCCTCGTCGACGGCGAACTGCTTTGCGAGGTGTTCGCGCATGATCGCCATCGCCTTGTCCGCTCGCTTTTGTTTCGGTGCTGCTTTCGCGTCGCGAAGCGGGACCGTGACGACCCGCTCCTCGAAGTCACTCGCGCTCATTATTCGTCAGTGTCGCTGCGCCGCCAGTGGCGTCGCTTGGGGTTTCGCTGCACGTCCCGGTCGGTCTTCATGACGACCCACGCCGGAACGCGGCTGTTCTGCCGCTCCAGTTTCGCCAGGCGCTTTTTCTTGCCCTTGGATTTCTTGCCCATAGTGTCAGACCCTTCCGCGTGGCTGCTTAAATGTGTGTTCCTTTCGGCCGGCCTGCCATCCGGGGAAGAGATGCCTGCTAGTGCGTGTGCGAACAGCCGATCACCTGTCACCTGCCACCCCGCCCACGGTGGGGCGGTGAATCCGTCTCGCTATCTAGTTTGAAAACTGGGGGGATGCACCTATTTACCGGGCCGAGCGATAGTCGATTCGATGCGGCGTCGTAGATTCCTCACGACAGCGGCGGTAGGGGCAGTCGTCGGCACAGCCGGGTGCATGGGCGGCGAAGTCGTCTTCTCGAAGGACGGGACAGTAACGGTTCCCCCGGACACTGGAGAGATCTTCGAACTCCCATCGGAAGGCGACGAGATCGAGTTCACCGCACGCGACGACGAGCCGTTTACCGTCTACCTCTTCGAGCGCGAGGAGGCGATCGAGACCTATCGAACGTACATCACAGACAGGGACGACGATAGCGAGCCGTCCGAGCGACCGACGGGGATCGGTTCCCTCGGTGGGCAAGCGATCAAGCTCCGTGAAGACCTCTATGAGGTCTCGACCGAACAGCGGAGTCGGGAACCCCTGGACGTCGACGGCACCGCCTATTTCGTCCTGGATAACTCGAACTACGAGGACGCCGTCCCCGCCAATTCGGATTCCCTGTCCGTGCAACTCGATCTGAAAGTCGTTTCGAGTACGCTCCCGATCTGAGAGATCAAATGAACGCCAGTGGCACCATCAGCGCGACCCCGGTGGCAACTCCGCCGACGAGTTCGCGATGCCCACGACCGGGCAAACTCGATCCCTGATCGAGCGCCTCCGGGATAAACTCCGTGAGCACGAGATAGATCATCGCCCCGGCGGCGAACCCGAACCCGAAGGGAAGGAACTCCCGGGCGAACCGGACGAACGCGAACGCGATCACCGCGCCGATCGGCTGTGGCAGACTGGAGAAGACCGCCCAGCCGACCATCCGCCACTCGCCGACGTCCATCGCCCGCAACGGGATGGAGATCGCGATCCCCTCCGGGATGTTGTGGATCGAAATTGCGACCGTCATGAACACCGCCAGCAAGGGCACGAGCTGGCCGCCGATCATGAACCCCTCGACGCCCTCGAAGCCCAGTTCCGCAAAGGAGACGCCTACGGCGACGCCCTCGGGGAAGCTGTGGACCGTCAGGATGCCGAGGATGAGCACGAGCTTCTTGAAGTCGGCCTCCTCGTACTCCTTGGGATCGAGGTCGCTATCCTGGAGGAGCCGGTGGCTCACGACGACGAGCACGACGCCGCTGAGCAGCCCGGCGACGAGCTTGGGGATCGGTTGACTCCCGCCGTTTTCCAGCCCTTCGAATATCAGCCCGAACACCGACGCCGCGACCATGATCCCGGACGCGAGCCCCCACAGCCCCACGTTCCAGCGGTCGCTGATCTCATCGACCAGAAAGAACGGAATCGCGCCCAACCCTGTCGCCAGCGCGGTGATCAACCCCGCGAGGAACACAAGCGTCAGATTGAACCAGAGGTCCATCGCTTGCGGCTATGGGCTTGCGACACTTAAGACTTATCAGTAATATTATCTCTTTGGCCGACCTAAGTCGTTCGGTCGGCCTAACACCGTGTTTCGAGTGGGATGCTGTACCCGCTCGTTTAACAAATAACTTATAGTTCGAACGATTCGAGAGTCGAATACTCGGGACCGCCGTCGGTGAGGACACTCTCGGTGAGTCGGATCTCCTCGACCCGGAGCGAACCGGCGTCGGGATCGCGCTCGGTGACGGTCTCCTGGACGAGTTCCTTCCCGCCGGCGTGGTTCATCCGCGCGAGCGTGGCGTGTGGCGTGAAGTCGTGACTCTCGGGATCGAAACCCATCGCGACGGTTCGATCCTCGATCGCCTCGTGCAGGGCAGTCAGTCGGTCGCCGCCTTCTCGAACCCCAAGCCAGACGACGCTGATGTACTCCAGCGAGGGGAACACGCCGAGACCGCCGAACGTCGCCTCGAAGGGGTCGACACCGGCAGCCTCGGTGGCCTCCGCCAGTTCGCCAGTCAGTTCCGGGATGTGCTCCTCGTCGGTCTCGCCGAGAAATTTCAGGGTGACGTGAGCCTGCTCGGGATCGACGACGTTCAGGCCGCTGGCACCTTCGAGTAGTCCCTGAACGGTTGCGACCTCCTCGGCGAGGCCGTCGAGGTCGACGCTGACGAACAGTCGTTTGCTCATACGCGCATTTGCGTGACGTAGCCCTTAACCCTCTGGTTCGCCAATCGTGGTGTATGACCGACGACGAACGCCGCGATCACGACTTCTCGGAGGGACAGGGATTCGACGATCCCTACGAGGGGTTCGACTTCGACCCTCCCGAACTGGAGGTCGATCCCGACAGGATCGATCCCGTCGACAGCCGCGCGCTCGCGGACATGCTCGACGAGCACAACGTCGGCCCCGAACAGATCGACGCCGAGGAGTTGCTCGATGTCGGGATGAGCTACATGGGCATCAGCCGCCACGAGCAGGCGGTCGATACGTTCGCCCGGGCCGCCCAGTTCACCGACGACGACGGGCTCCGACAGGAAGCGTGGGTGAACAAGGGTGTCGCACACGCCCAACTGGAGGAATACGACGAGGCGATCGGCGCGTATCGAGAGGCGCTCAGCATCGACGACGAGTCCGAACACGCCGCGGCCGCCGAGACGAACCTGGCGTCTGCCCTCTGGGAGTCGGGGCGGAGCGAGCAGGCACTCGAGCACGCCGAGCGCGCCGTCGAGATCGACGAACGCTCCGGGCAAGCGTGGTACAACCGCGGGTTTTTCCTGTTGGAACGGGGTCTCGCCGAGGAGGCGCTGAACGCCCTGGACAACGCGACCCGTCTCGGATTCAGAAACGCGGAGGTCCTCGAAGAGAAGGCACGGGCGCTCGAGGAGACCGGCGAGTACGACCGCGCCGAGGAGGTCGCCGAGGTGGCCGAGCAGTTGCGCGCCAAAGAGCAAGAGAAGTTGATGGAGTGACCGATGGCGACCGACTCGAGTCTGCTGCTCTCCGAGCGCGACACCCAGGAAGGACTGCTCGTGGCCGTCTGTGACGCCGACGTGCTCGGCGAAACCTTCGAGAACGACGACGTCTCGCTGACCGTCACCGAAGAGTTCTACGACGGCGAGCCGGCCGATCCCGAGACCGTCACGGCGAGCCTCGCGCGCTGTTCGACCGCGAACCTCGTCGGTGACACCGCCGTCGAACTGGCCATCGACGAGGGCTTCGTCGACGAGAATCACGTCATGGATCTCGACGGAACCCGCCACGCCCAATTGCTGTGGCTGTGATAGCACACGCGCGGGAGTCGTCTCGCTGACGGTCCGTGGGTCCGCGTGCCATACCGGGCCACGGTATCGCTACGATTTTCACCCGTCACCCAGAACTCACGGGTAATGATTCCACGGCAGTCTCTCCGGGAGAACCCCGAGAAGATCCGCGACGCCATCGCAAAGAAGGGCGTCGAGGGGGTCGATCTCGACCGTATCCTCGATATCGACGAACAGTGGCGCGATCTGAAGGCCAGGGGCGACGAGCTGCGCCACGAGCGAAACGAGATCTCCAGTCAGATCGGCGAGCTGAAACAGGACGGGAAAGACGAACAGGCCCAAGCAGCTATCGAACGCTCCCAGCAACTCAAAGAGGAACTCCAGGACCTCGAGGAGCGCGCGGACGACCTGGAGTCCCAGCTAGAGGCCGCACTGTTGGAGCTGCCCCAGATCCCTCACGAGGACGCCCCCGTCGGCGAGGACGAGAGCGACAACGTCGAGCGCGACCGATGGGGGTTCGAGGACCTCCGGGATCTCCCCGGGGAGGTCGTTCCCCACTACGATCTCGGCGAGGAACTCGATATCCTCGATTTCGATCGCGGCGCGAAGGTCTCCGGCGGCGGTTTCTACTTCCTGAAAGGCGAGGCAGCCCGGCTGGAACACGCCCTCATCGAGTTCATGCGCGACATCCACCGCGAGCAGGGCTACCGGGAGGTCTTCCCGCCGATCCC
>JBMCBU010000045.1:0-11348 GCA_048623335.1 Halapricum sp. | reverse complement strand
GTGGGGTCGGAGGGATTTGAACCCCCGATCGACTGATATCTCCGGTGAGACGCCTCGGAACTCCAGAGGGTCATCAGCGCGACCGATGATCAGTCGGTCGCTCAGTATATCAGTCTGGAGTTTCGTCCCGGGCGTCGGTGCCTCTGGAGTCAGTCGCCATGCCGGGCTTGGCCACGACCCCGCAACCTCCCGTAGGCACAATCCCCCTAAAGGGATTTCGGTTCCTGTCGTCAGTAGGGAGCAGACCGCAGGCGGACAATCACTCGTCTTCGGTCGCCGCCCAGTCACAGTCCTGGCACTTGTAGCCGGTGATGAAGGACGTGACGGAGGGCATATAGCCGACCGAAATGACGTCGCCGCCACACTCCGGGCAGGAACGCTCGGTGTCTTCGATCGCTTCGGCGTCCATTACACTCTCGCCCTCGATCAACTCGGCCAGTCGTTTCGGGGTGACCATTCGACCCTGCACGACGCGATTCTGGCTCATTACCTCAGACATGGCCAGCAGACTCCTAAGACTGTCGCTACAGCCAGGGTGCGCGATACCGGTCGTCTTCGGACACGTCGGGGCTGCCGTCGACGACGGCAGTCTCAGTCGGGACGTCAGTCTCGCTGCCCGTCTCGTGGTCGTCGCCGCGAGGTCCGCTGCCGTCGGTGACTGCCGGTTCCGGACGGACGCGCTCGTCGGCGCTGTCCGGATCGAACGCAAGCAGTGCCGTGAGGGCGAGCACGATGAGCGCGATCGGGACGTCCCCGGGGACGAGCCCGAACATCGACAGCGGGAGCATCCCGAGCGCGACGGCACTCCCGAACCGGAACCGATCGAGATCGACCATCCCGCGCAGGACCGGGCCCGCGAGTGCCACCGACAGCGCGAAGGCCACACCGACCAGCCCGGCTGCGACGCCACGAGCGACGAGGCCCAGGTCCGTCGAGACCGCCAGCGTCGCACCGGCGGGGTCGAGACTCGCGAGCAACCCGAGCGCGACGATCATCGCGGGCCGGGGAAGGAGATCCCCGAGTCGGGAACTGGCGGTCTTGGCAGCGACGGCGACGATCACGACGGCCGCGAACCGCTGAAAGGTCGCGAGATCGAGCAGGCTCTCGATGGTCGGCGCGAGCGCGGCCTCGATCCCGGCGACGATCACGAGCACGACCCCGACAGCGAGGACCTTCGGGGCCTGTTCGCGCGGGCCGCCGTCCATGTCCGCGAGGATGACCGCGACGGTCGCACTGCCGCCGAAGACGAGCAACCCGACCTCGAGGATACCGAAGACGCCGTCGATCGCGCCTGCCAACACGAGCGCGGGGAACAGCCCGTCGACCAGCGGCAGCCACATGACCGTCGCCAGCAGACGAGTCGCACCCCCGACCTGCTGCTCGATGGCGAGCGCGATCGGATGTTGGGAGCTGCTCATCAGGCTACAGGGCCGTCTCCCGTGGCCCGTGGGGACTCACGCACACGTCGGCGATACCGCGGTCGGGCACGAACGGCGTGTGCGAACTCCGCCCAGTTTGTCCAGCCAGTATTCCCCACCGATTTACAAAATGTCTCCGAGCACGGGTCCGCAAGCTGCATCTCCACGCTGCTGCCCGTTCGGGTGGTGGGACTGACGGAGTCCATACATGAAGAATGGTTGCAAACCAGTAAAAGCGTTGTGTGAGAATTGGCCGCAAGCCACAGACAAACGTCCGGAATCCGCCCGTAAATTGGCGTATGTGTGCGATTCCTGGTCGTAAATTCGACACTCTTGAACAATAATGGTCCTTCATCCGGTGGAATCCGAGCAGATGTTCGCATTTTCCATCAGTGGACCCGCATTTTTGAGCCTCTGTGACAAACCCACAACGTGTCGCTGTCTCGGAACGCTTTTGGGGGGTCACGGCGGACGGTTTACATGGCGAACGATCCACAGCCGTTCTCAGCGAAGTTGGACGTACCCGAGGCACTGACGTTCGACGACGTATTGCTCAGACCGAAAGAGAGCCGTGTCGAGCCCGACGAGGCCGACATGTCGACACGCGTCTCGAAGAACGTCGAGTTGCAGGTACCGGTTCTGTCGGCGGCGATGGACACGGTCACCGAGGGGGACATGGCAATCGCGATGGCCCGGCAAGGTGGGCTGGGCGTCATCCACCGGAACATGGACGTCGACCGGATGGTCGCCGAGATCGAGCGCGTCAAGCGTGCGGACGAGCTCGTCATCCGGGATGTCGTGACGGCTCGA
Source organism: Halapricum sp. (assembly GCA_048623335.1). Taxonomy (GTDB): domain Archaea; phylum Halobacteriota; class Halobacteria; order Halobacteriales; family Haloarculaceae; genus Halapricum. The sequence continues at coordinate 9,120 of JBMCBU010000045.1, read as the reverse complement.
CCGGACCAGACTGTTCGGGAGGTCGATGAGATGATGCAGCACAAGGGCGTCTCCGGTGCGCCAGTCGTCGACGACGACGATACCGTCCTCGGTATCATCTCGGGGACCGACATCCGGCCCTATCTCGAGGTCGGCGAATCCGACGCCGTCAGCGAGGCGATGACCGACGAAGTCATCACGGCCAACGAGGACGTCACGCCGCGGGACGCCCTCGAGTTGATGTACGAGCACAAGATCGAGCGCGTTCCGATCGTCGACGACGAAGACCGACTCGTCGGACTCGTGACGATGCAGGGGATCCTCCAGCGTCGCGAGTACGACAACGCGGCCCGCGCCGAAGACGGGTCGCTGCGCTGTGGAGCTGCAGTCGGCCCCTTCGAGAAAGCCCGTGCTCTCGCGGCGGACGAAGCCGGCGTCGACGTCGTCTTCATCGACTGTGCGCACGCGCACAACCTCGACGTCGTCGATACTGCCCGCGAGATCAAATCCGAGGTCGAGGCCGACGTCGTCGTCGGCAACGTCGGGACACGCGAGGCCGCCGAAGACCTCGTCGACTTCGCTGACGGCCTCAAGGTCGGGATCGGTCCGGGATCGATCTGTACCACTCGAGTCGTCTCCGGTGCAGGTATGCCCCAGATTACCGCCGTCACGGAGGTCGCCGACGTGGCGAGTCAGCACGACGTACCCGTGATCGCCGACGGCGGCATCCGCTACTCCGGCGACGCCATCAAGGCCATCGCCGCCGGCGCTGACGCGGTCATGCTCGGCTCGTACTTCGCGGGCACCGACGAGGCACCGGGCCGTGTCATCACGATGAACGGCAAGAAATACAAGCAGTACCGCGGGATGGGCAGTGTCGGCGCGATGAAATCCGGTGGTGGCGAGCGTTACCTCAAGGACGTCGAAGATCAGGACGAAGAGGAGTACGTCCCTGAGGGCGTCGAGGCGGCGACTCCCTACAAGGGATCACTCGAATCGGAACTGCACCAACTCGTCGGCGGGATGCAGTCCGGGATGGGGTATGTCGGCGCCGAAAGCATCCCCGAGTTCAAAGAGCGCTCGGAGTTCGTCCGGGTTTCCAGCGCTGGCCACCAAGAGAGCCACCCCCACGACGTGATGATCACTGACGAGGCACCGAACTACCAGCCTGACGATAGCTAGAGGGCGGTGCCGGCCCGCTCACAGCCCGGAGTACACGGCCGTGTTCCGGGGCGTTCGCGCTCAACCGTGCACGGGACGACTCGCCACAGGACGGAGTAGTTTCAATCAGCGTGCAGTGATCGGCGATTGTGGACGTCCGATTCAAGACGATCCGCGTACTCGAGGCGGAGCCGACGGGCCGACGCGTCGGAGACGCGGTCTCGCTGGTCGAGCTGGGTCGTGATCGGCTCGTAGGCGTCGGGATCGAGTCCCATGCGGTCGAGATACGCACGAACGCTATTCGAGCCGAGGCCGTGGCTGATCGCCGCGCCGACGTGGTCGACCACGGTGCCGAACTCGGGGAGGACGACCTCGCCGTCGCCTCGATATCCTCGCTCACCGTCGACCCGGACCTCGGCGTCAACGGCGTCCCGGACGACATCGGCGAGATCGTCAGCCAGTCGGAGTATCTGGCTCGGGAGCGCCGTGTCGGGCGATCGCCATTCGACAGTTCCGAACCGTTCGCGGAGTTGCACCGGCGTCCAGACGGCGCTCTCGGGGTCGAAGTTCCGGTACACGACCGGACGGTCCAGCCCGGCTTCGCTGGCAGCCGTGAGAAAATCCTCGTAGCGGCGCTCGAGCCGCCGCGTCCACTCGTCCCGATCAGTGGCATACCGCCACAGCTGCCCCTGATGTGGGACGGTATCGTACGCCATTTCCCGGTACAGTTTCGACCGGGCACCGACAGCCAGGCGGCGACCCCGGAAGTACGGCGAGGAGTTCACCAGCGCGAGCGCGGGATCGAGTGCGACGAGCGTGTTGAACTGATCGATCGCCTGACCCGGCTGCTGTTCGAAGTGGATGTGGGTGCCGGCACAGTGGCGCACGTACTGGAAGTCCTCGCCGACGACATCGTTCTGGATCCGGGTCCGCTCGCTGGGGATCTCGCCGATTTCGTCCGCACGAACAGGCGTCGCCAGTGGGACCAGTCGCTTCCCGAGATCCGCGGCACGATCGAGTACGGCCCCGAGTCTATCAAGCAGTTCCGTTCGGAGTTCACCACTCGAGGAACACGGCGGCGTTTTGATCTCCAGCAGGGGTTCGACGAACTCCCGTTCGACACCGGGCGACGCCGAGACGAGTTCGCCCGGCTCGGCCAGCGCACCGTCGGTGTCGACGACCCAGTATTCGACTTCGACGCTCCGCCGTATCCGTCCCGACCCGGTCACCGGGACCCCCTCGCATGTCTGGGTGACGTCTCGCCGTGGCCGGTTGCGGTGGTATCGGTCAGTGATACCATTACACATGGGTTTCGGGAGACACATAAAGAGTATAGCGTATCTCGCAAAACTTGCGCCGAATTCCAGTACAAAAGCCTATAGATGGCACCAAATATGCCACAATGGCCACCTTATTTGTATATCGAAGCGTATCTGTCCACCGTGAGTGATCTACGCATCGCGCTGTTGAACGCGGCTCACTCGGCCGAGGAGACCAGCCGGAACTTCCAGCGCGAACTGGACGCCGAACTCGTCGAGTTCAACTGCCCCGACGGGGAATTGCCGTCGTCGTTCGCGTTCGACGCCTGCGTCGTGACGGGATCGGAGGCGTCTGTGTACTGGGACGAGCCGTGGATCGGGCGGCTCAAAGAGTGGGTGGGCGACGCCGTCTCGGCCGGGCTGGCGTTTCTCGGCGTCTGTTACGGTCACCAGTTGCTGGCTGACGTTCTCGGCGGGCAGGTCGAAGGGATGGGCGAGTACGAGATCGGATACCGAACGATCCGTCACGACGGCGAGAACCAGTTGCTCGAGGGCATTCCCGAGGAATTTACCGCCTTTACTACCCATTCCGATCGCGTTCGTCGAGCCCCGCCCGGTGCGACGGTGTTCGCCCGCAACGACTACGGGATCCACGGCTTCCGGAAGGACCGTGTCTTTACGGTCCAGTTCCATCCCGAGTACGACATGGAGATGGCCCGCACTGTCACGAAAGAGAAAGACCTCGATCAGGAGCGGATCGACGGCGTCCTCGAAGGGATCACCGACGAGAACTACCGCGCGGCCCGCGAGGCGACACAGCTGTTCGATAACTTCCTGGCGTTCGTCGAGCGTGTCCGACCCGCCGTCGAACCCGGCGATCGGTGAGATGTCGAGTCTGTCGAGCGTTCGGTGTGCGAACACGCTTTTGAGGATCCGTACCGAACAGCCGGCATGGACCTGCAACTCGACGGAAACGCGGCGCTCTGCACGGCAGCGACCAGCGGGCTCGGACTCGCGAGCGCCGAGGCACTCGCCCGGGAGGGCTGTGACGTCGCCGTCTGTGGAACGACCGAGAAACACGTCGAGCAGGCACGCGAGCACCTCGAGACGGTCGGCGACGGCGACGTGCTCGCGGTGCAGACGGACATCACCGACCCGGACGCGGTCGAGGCGTTCGTGGAGGCGACCGTCGAGGCGTTCGGCCGGCTCGATCACGTCGTCACGAGTGCTGGCGGCCCGCCAAGCGGTCCGTTCACGGAGACGACCGAGCGCGACTGGTACCAGGCCTACGACCTGCTGGTGATGAGTTACGTCTGGACGACCCGGGCAGCGCTGCCCCACTTGCAGCAAGAGGGCGGCTCGATCGTCGCGATCACCTCCCGGTCAGTTCGGGAAGTTATCGACGACCTCGTGTTATCGAACTCGGTCCGGCGAGCGGTGATCGGACTCGTCAAGACCCAATCGCGGGAGTTCGCCCCACAGGTGCGGGTCAACGCCGTGTTGCCAGGCGCACACGAGACCAGTCGGATCCAGGAGCTGGTCGAGGACGCAGTCGAGCGCGGCGAGTACGACGACTACGAGGCCGGGCTGGCCGACTGGGGCGAGGACGTCCCGCTCGGGCGGATCGGCGACCCAACGGAGCTCGGCGACGTCGTGGCGTTTCTCTCTAGCGAGCGGGCGAGTTACGTCACGGGAGTTGGCGTGCCGATCGACGGGGGCTCGATGCGCAGTTGATCGAGAGCCGAGTGCCGGCTGTCACTCCTCGAGCAACCAGCCGAAGCGCTTCTCCCAGAACTCCTCGCTGGGGTGTTTCTTGCTCTCGGCGTAGGTCTTGCGGTCGCGGATCCGGCGTTCGAGCACGTCACGCGCCTCGTTGAGCGCGTGGCTCGCCCCATATCCCTCCCCGGAAGCGATGTACAGCCCTCGGTCGGTGTACAGGCGGATCCGAGCGAGCAGTAGCGGCGTTCCGCGGAGCGTCTCGTCGTGTTTGTGGAGGTGGATCTTCGCGTCGAGCAGCGACATCTCCCGGTCTCGCTGTTCGAGCTTCTCGATCAGCGCTATGACGTCCTCGTACTGCACATCGTCGAGCAAGTCGGAACCGTAGACCTGAATGGCCCGATTCCCGCCCGCCTCCCAGGTGAGCGAATCGAGCACGTCGGTTTTCGTGACGATCCCGTGGGGCGAACCGTCTTCGGTGACGACGAGTGACGATCCGTCGATGGCGAACATCTCCTCGACGGCCGTCTCGAGCGTTGCATCCGGATGGATCGTGTGTACCGGCGAGGTCATGATGTCCCGGACCGGGAGATCCAGGATCCGGGCCAGTTCGCCTTCCCGAGCACCGAAGCCGCCGTGGGTCCGGCCAGTGCTGGCGGAGATGGTCCCGCCGAACGAGTCGGTCCCACCCGCATCGCCGCCCTGGCTCTGTCGCATCGAGCGGATCGTGAGATTAGTCACGTCGTGGAGACTCAGAATGCCGATAGCCGTGTCGTCTTCGACGACCGGGAGATGCGTGACCCGATTCGCCCGGAAAACGTGCACTGCCTTCCCCAGGGTCGAAGCGGGTTCGAGCGTGACGAGATCGGTCGTGTACGCCTCGGCGACCGCCGCCGCGTCCAGGTACGGCTTGACTGCCTTGAGAATCCCGTCGTCGGTTACGACACCGACGAGTTCGTCTCCCTCGAAGACGGGAAGTACCCGCGTGTCGCTGTCGATCATGAGCTGGGCGACCTTGCGAACGTTCTCGTCCGAGCTGAGCCGGGGGACGTGCCAGACCAGCGACCCGACGTTCTGCTCGGGCTGGCGGTGAGAGGCGAGGAGCTGTCTCCTGGTGACGATCCCTTCGAACTGGTCGCCTCGAACGACAATCCCCTTGACGGTGGGATCGTCGAACGTGCCGACGAGTTTCGAGACGGGGACGCCCGGGGCGAACTCTGCGAAATCTTCCGAAACGATGGTGGCGATGTCCATGGGTGATAGCGGGGTGTCACGGCGGTCGACTGTCGATCGAGCCGGCTGTGCGTGCACTGACGATACGTACTAGTTTGGTAGACACTCACAAAGACCCGCCGGTCGTTCTCGGTGACTGGAAAAAAGCGGCCCTGCGAGCCTTCCTCTCGCTGCTATGGGTCGAGTTGGGTTCGGAGTTTCTCGATCCGCGTCGCCAGCGCGAGAAAGGTCGCGAGAATCGTCAGCAGGACCGCGCAGGCCGCCGCGAGGTCGTGTGCCGCGACCGAGTGATCCGGCACGCCCGACGCCAGGAACGGCTCGGCCTGCAACCAGGTGTGATGTGGACCCTCAAGCAGCGGCCAGAAGTAATCGACCACGTCGTTTCCCGCGTACCACGCGACCGCGACCGCGACCGACGGGACAGCGAATCGAGCGTAGCGGTGGACGATGAACGCCTCCAGTGCCATCGCGAGGTGACTCACGATCAGGAAGACGTACAACCACGTCGGGATCGCTCCCGGGCCGTTCAGCACCAGTTGGACGTACGGCGTCCACAGCCCGAGCTTGATACAGCCGAAAAACGCCAGCGCGTGCAGCCAGTCGGCGTCGAGATCGAGCCGCCAGGCCGCAAGCGACAGCGCGATGAACAGCGTCGCGACGGGGCTGTCCGGAATCAGCGGCCAGGCTTCGACCGGTGCGCTACCGAGCTGTCCCCCCACGGCGAGCGTCGTCGGCCGCCCAGCGTAATACCAGAAGCCAAAGAGCGTCCCGAGGAGATTAACCGCGACGATCGGCCACGCCAGGCGCAACCCGATGTCTTCGAGCCACTTCGGAAGCGGCGCGACGTATCGAGGTAGTCCCTCCGCGTCCGGCAGCGATCGATCGAAATACTGCGCGACGACTCGTTCGACCCGTCGACCGATGCCAGCCCCTGCCATACCCACCACTCGGCACAGCGACGACTAAACGATGGTGGATCCGGTGGACATCCGTGCCAGTGTGTCCTGCACACTCGAGGGCCGAATGTTTCACGGCAGAAGAATGTAACTTCCTTCACCTCTAGGGGCTAGTATGGACGTCAGCAAGACGCCATCAGCGGGGGATCGACGATGAACACGATCGATCGGATCGAACGTGCGGTTCAGGAGACCTCACACTACCTGAAGCGCAATCTGGGTACGCACGCGGGCAAGCGCGGCCAGACCAATCCCAGCGACGAGGTTCAGACTCACGCCGACGTGTGGTCGGACGATCTGTTTTTCGACGCCCTCTCGCCACTCGAGGGGGTCGGCAGTTACACCAGCGAGGAGCGATCCGAAACCGTCGACTGCGGCGAGGGCTACGCGATCGCGATCGATCCGCTGGACGGGTCGGGGAACCTCGCGTCGAACAACTCCGTCGGGACGATCGTCGGTGTCTACGACCGACCGCTCCCGACCAGCGGCCGGAATCTCGTGGCGTCGATGATGGTCCTGCACGGCCCCTACACGACGATGACCGTCGCGCGGTCCGACAGCGACGTCGTCCAGGAATACCTGCTCAGAGACGGCCACAACGAGCGTCGGGGCGTCTTCGAACTCCCCGAGGACTACACTGTCGTCGGCATCGCAGGCAAGCCGATCGACCGCTCGGAGCGGGTCAACGCCCTCGCCGAGGACTTACAGCGCGACCTGAAACTCAGGTACGGCGGCGCGACCGTCGCCGACCTGGCGCAGGTGCTCGAATACGGTGGGCTGTTCGGGTATCCGAAGTCGAACGTCTACCCCGCAGGCAAGCTCCGGGTCCACTTCGAGGCCGCACCGCTGGCGTATCTCGTCGAGGCAGCCGGTGGTGCCTCCAGTGACGGACAGCAGTCGTTGCTCGATGTCGAACCGGACGGGCTACACGGCCGGACGCCGACGTTCCTGGGCAATCGCGAGCTGATCGAGCAGGTCGAAGACGCGCTCGGCGGCGAGTAGCGGGCCGACAACGACGCCGATCCGTCGTCATGGCCGATCGGACCGCGGCTGGTATACGTACCGACAGTGTAGCCGACCGCATGGTCGGGAAACTCGATCCGGACGTACTGGACGCCCACGTCCTCTCCCGGACCGGAGCCGACGACGATCGGGTCACGCTGGGTCCGGCGACCGGTGAAGACGCCGCAGTGATCGACCTCGGGCCGGACTCGCTGGTGGTCAGTTCGGATCCCATCTCGCTGGCCGCCGAGGCTGCCGGATCGCTGGGCGTCCCAGTCGCGACCAACGACGTCGCCGCGACCGGAGCCGAGCCGGCGTGGCTCACTAGCACGATCTTTCTCCCCAGTGATGATCCCTCGCGGCTCGATTCGCTGACGACGCAACTCGACCGCGCTGCCCGCGAGCTGGACGTCGCGATCGTCGGCGGACACGCAGAGGTACTCGACGACCTCTCGCGACCGCTGCTCTCGCTGACGGCGATGGGCCGAACCGACAATCCCGTCCCGACCGGCGGGGCCGAACCGGGTGAAAAGTTGCTTCTAACCGGCGGGGCCGCCATCGAGGGGACGGCCATCCTCGCGACTGACTTCCGGGCAGAACTCGACTCGATCCCCACCGAGGCGCTCGATCGGGCGACGGGATTCTTCGAGGAGATTAGTGTCCTCGAGGCGGCGCGAGCGCTCTGGCCGACTGCGACCGGACTCCACGATCCGACGGAGGGAGGCGTCCTTGCCGGCGTCTACGAGATCGCCCAGGCCGCCGGCGCGACCGTCACCCTCGATCGGGACAGGGTTCCGATCCGCCCCGAGACACGGGTGATCTGTGACGCGATGGACGTCGATCCGCTCCGGATCTTCGGCTCGGGCGCGCTGCTTGCGACAGTCGCTCCGGACGACCGCGAAGAGGCGCTCGACGCGCTCTCGACGGCTGGCGTCGAGGCGTCGGTCGTCGGCGAGGTGCGTGCGGGCGACCCGGTCGTCGAACTCGACGGTGCGGAGCTCGATACCCAGCCGCGGGACGACTGTTATGCCCTCTGGGAACGGTGACCCCGCGAGATACGCTCGAATCGGGGGAGGATCCGGCAAAGAACACGGCTAAGTGCAACCAACCCATAAGGGCGGGCATGCCAGAAGATCTCGAAAATCTCAAGCGCGGGACCGAACTGGTCAAGCGCGGCTTCGCGAAGATGCAGAAAGGCGGCGTCATCATGGACGTCGTCAACCGAGAACAGGCGCGGATCGCCGAGGACGTGGGCGCGGTCGCTGTCATGTCTCTGGAGGCCGTCCCGGCGGACATCCGCAAGCGCGGGGGCGTCGCCCGGATGGCCGATCCCGCGGACGTCGAAGAGATCATCGACGAGGTGTCGATCCCGGTGATGGGCAAATCGCGGATCGGCCACACCAAGGAAGCCGAGATCCTCGAAGCGGTCGGCGTCGACATGGTCGACGAGTCGGAGGTCCTGACGCCGGCCGACGACCGCTATCACATCGACAAGCGCGAGTTCACCTCGCCGTTTGTCTGTGGCGCACGCAACCTCGAAGAAGCCCTGCGGCGTATCGACGAGGGCGCGGCGATGATCCGCACGAAAGGCGAGGCCGGAACCGGCGACGTCAATCAGGCGGTCCACCACCAGCGCAACATCAAAAGCGCGATCCGCAAGATCAAGGGAATGACCCACGAGGAGCGCGAGAAGTGGGCCCGCGAGCACGAAGCGCCCGCGGATCTCGTCCACGAGACCGCAGAGATGGGGCGGCTCCCGGTCGTCAACTTCGCCGCCGGCGGGATCGCGACGCCAGCCGACGCCGCGTTGATGA
>JBMCBU010000044.1:0-11613 GCA_048623335.1 Halapricum sp. | reverse complement strand
GCGAACTCACGGATCCCGCCGACAGCATTCAATCCAGTCTTTCGCCCGACGACGAACTCGACCATCATCGCCGGGAACCCGATCAACACGACGAAGGCGAGATACATGACGATGAACGCGGCGCCTCCTTCCTGACCGACCTGGAAGGGGAACCGCCAGATGTTGCCTAGTCCCACGGCACTACCGACCGCCGCAAGGATGAATCCGATGCGCGTCGACCACGTTTCACGTCCCGCGTTGGAATTACTCATATTTCAGCCGTGTTTGATCACGCCTATCAATTAAATCATCGATATTTACCGGAAAGTGTCGACAACCTAAACAAACGATAGATCACGTGGTTTCCCACGCCAGACCGGACGACCCCGATCCTTCCGGTCAGTGCGTCTTCAAGACTCCCAGAGCCGGTGTACCCGGCCGTCGATTTCGGGATACTCAGTCCGGAGCGTCTCGACCGATCGGGTACCGTCGACGTTGATCACGTGGACTTCGCCACGTCGCCCGCCGTAGACGTCCTGGAAGTCGTAGACGACGCCGACCACCGTGACCGAGTCGGGGACGTCGTCGCTCTCCCGAAGCGTCTCGACCTGCCGGTCGACGTTGTACTCGACGAGTCGATTGATCGCCTCGTCACGATCGAGTCCGTCCGGGAGCGCCTCGACGCCAGCCCGGAGCTTCGAGGCCAGCAGTCCGATCGAGTGTTCGATCCCCGGCGGTTCGGAGAGTCCCTCGGTCAGGTGGTCGTAGGTCGCCGTGACCGCACCGCAGCCGGTGTGGCCGACGACGATTGCTAGCGCAGTGCCCGTATGTTCGATCGGATAGATCACGTCGCCGGAGACGACCTCTCCGTCGGCCGTCCGCTGGACGACCCGGTTACCGATATTGGCGCAGGTGAAAAGCTGTCCCGGTCGGTCGTTGTCCCACATCCGGTCTTGCAACACGCGTGAATCCGAACAGCAGACGGTGACGGCGTCCGGCTGCTGTCCGTCCTGCACGTCGTCGAAACGCGAATCGAACGCCTCGGCGTGCTCGTGGTTACGTTCCAGGAGATCGATGATTGTCTGGTCCATACGCGGACCGACACCCGGATTCGCATTGAGACTATCGGCTGTGACATCGGGTGTGATCCTCAACCACAGACGGATCGAAGCCACACCCCTTTTGCCCCACCGTCACAACTCAGATGCACAATGGGCTTCGGTAGCTACGACGAATCCGAGCAGGAAAACCAGCAAAGCGACGCCGACTACAACGAGGACGATGCCCTCAACGTCCACGATAACGACCACGACGGTCGCGTGACCTTCGAATCCGAAGCTGATCAGGACGAACTGCTCGATAGACTCCAGCAGATGAAAGACTAGGCCCTCGACATCCGGGATCAGACCGGATACGTTTCCGCCAGCGCGTCCAGCGCCTCGTGGTGTTCGCTCGTGTGTGGCGCAGTCAGCGGGGAGACGCTGACCTTGCCGTCGACGACGGCTCGTCGGTCGGTCCCGTTCGCGTCGGGTAGGTCTCCATCAGCCATCTGCTCCCAGATGCGATCGTACAGCTGGACCTCTCTTCCGTTCCGGACGGCGTCCATCCCGTAGACCCTGGACGGTTCCGTGATCGCGAGTGGCGCGTGTTCACCGTCGCTGAGTGGGCCGTACTCCCCGCCGGCCATCGGTGCGTTGACGTTCAGGTAGTCGGCGTGCTCGAAGACGCCGGCACCGAGCGCGTGCTCGGCGAGATAGGCAGCGGCGCGCGTGGCCTCGCCGTAGGCGTCGTACTCTGAGATGATTGTCTCGAACCTGACGTCCTCTCGAACAGGGATGTACATCGAGACCGCGATGGCGGGAACGTCGAAGAAGGCAGCCTCGACGGCTGCACTGACAGTTCCGGATCGGCCCAGGACGTACGCGCCGAGGTTCGCCCCGTCGTTACAGCCCGATACCACCAGGTCGACCTCGGGGACCAGCGCCTCGATGCCAGCGACCACGCAGTCGGCCGGCGTCCCGGCGACAGCGTACCCGAGTTCGTGATCGGTGACGGTGACCGATTCGGAGAGCGCGCGCCCGACGGCGCTCTGGTCGCTGTTGGGTGCGACTGCGATCACCTCCCCGACCTCGGTCAGTGCGTCGTAAAGTGCTCGAAATCCGGTGGTGTCGATCCCGTCGTCATTCGTCAGCAGGATCGTCGGCTCGCCCTCGTCCATGCCCTCTTTCCGGCCGGGCCCAGCAAAAGCCCACCGCTCGGCGAAGCCGACCGATCGGGTTGAACGTCACCGATCAAGCACTGTTCCGATCGAGCCCCCTCGGTCGCGCCAGAACCCGGCCAGGTACGCGCCGACGAGCCCACCGAGCAGGCTGTAAGCCAGCGCGAGCACGATCGTCTGAGCGAGGTTCGGTGCGACCATGATCGCGCCGTCAGCCAACTCGAGGCCGACGAAGAACGTACCGACAACAGCCGCGGCCGTATACCCCACAGAGAGCGCGATCGACGGCAAGACGGCCTCGTGTATCGAAGCCGTCTCGACCAGCGTGAAATGCGCGAGTACCGCACCGGCGGCGACGAGGACGACAACAGGAACGAGGTAGTACAGCAGTTCCGGCTTGTCCTGGGCGTACTGGATCGGCTGTTGGAACTGGCCCAGGTCCATGGGAACGATCTGATCGGCGTTGTCGCCGGTGATCGTCAGGGGTTGGGTGCTGTCCGCGTCGACGATCACCGTCTCGTTCGGCCGGACCTGCGAGGAATTGATCGTGCCACCGACATCCAGAAACGACACGTCGTCTGTGAGCGTTCGTATTTCGAGTGTCACGTTGTGCGCAGCGTAGAACACGCGACCGACCTCCGAGAGGACTGCCTCCAGACTCCCTTCCCCGGACGGTCCATCGGGGACCAAAGCGACAGTGGCCATCACGAGATACCCAAGCAAAAACGTCCAGACACCGCCGAGTACGCCGGCCAGCCAGTTGTAGCTCGTTATCCGCGGATCGAAAAACGGCTCGTCTTCGGGCGGGTCGTCTGTGGACACATCTCGAACAACCTCGAATAGCACAAAAAACGTTCCGGTGTGCGGGATTGAACAGGCGCTACTCGTCGGGGTCGAAATCGAGCGCCGCCGAGTTGATACAGTAGCGTTTGCCAGTCGGATCCGGGCCGTCTTCGAAGACGTGTCCGAGGTGTCCACCGCAACTCGCACAGACAACCTCTGTCCGTCGCATCCCGTGACGCGTGTCGAGTTCGGTCTCGACGTTGCCGTCCTCGACGACGTCGTAGAAACTCGGCCAGCCGTGCCCGGAGTCGAACTTCGAGTCCGCGTCGAAAAGCGGTGTGCCACAGCCGGCACACCGGAACACTCCATCGTCGTCGACGTCGAGCAACTCGCCGCTGAACTTCGGTTCCGTCCCGCGCTCGCGCAGGATGTGATACTCCTCGTCGGTCAGCAGTTCGCGCCACTCCTCGTCGGAGCCCGGCAGATCGTCGATCGAATCGGAATCGGACATGAACGGCCATACGGATCCGAGGCGTATATGTCCCCGGACCTCGGCACGGTGGTACAACTATATTGTCGCCGTCCGCGTATGGTCGGACATGCCGCGGCTGGACGTGACAGATGGGTTCGACGTCCACGAGTATCGGGACGGATTCAAGCTCCTCAAGGAAACGCGGGAGACGATGCACCTCGCAAACCGGGCCGGGTTCGACTGTCCGGCCTGCGGGAAGCCCTTCGAGAAGCTGTATGCCTCCGAAAAGCGGATGCAGTCGTTTCAGTCTCCGCCCGGCCCGTTCTGTCTGGTGCGGACGGACGACCGGATCCTCCTGTTCACACACGGCACCAGAGAGTAGCGTGGCGTACACTCCGGGATGCTCGACGATTCTGTACCGCGAGGTTTTAATCCGATGGAACCGAACTACTGGCAACCAGCATGGCCGTATCCATCTCCGAGCTGGCGACCACGCTCCGCTCGACCCCGCTCGAGGAGTACGCGTGGTGGAAACACCATGCGGCGTTTTATTTCTCGCTCCTGTTCGCGTTTCTCGTGGTCGTGCTGTTTTTCGGCCTCAGGCCGGTGTTCTCCTCGCTCGGTGTAACCCCGGTGCTCCAGCCGATCGTCAACTGGCTCCTGCGTGGGGTGTTCGTCGTCGTGATCGTCACCTCGTTCACGTCCTGGATCGGATACTACTACGACGCGAAGTACATCCGATCGCTGGACGTCGGTTACACGCCGAACTGGAAGCTATACATGTTCTTGCATCTCACGATCCCGATCGGCGGACCGCTGATCGCGGTTCCGTTGTATACCTTCCAGCGCTTTCGCCACGTCGGTCTGCCCGTGTTCGGGTAGGTGAGGCGGGAACCGAAACCTACTCCCTGGCCGACCGATTATCGACGACGGTACCGAAAAGCAATGCCTGCAGACCAGTTGACCTCGGAGAAAGACGAGTCCCTCCGGAGCGCGGAAGTGACCGAGGGGGTCGACCGTGCCCCCCATCGATCGCTGTTTCGCGCCGCGGGACTGAGCGACGAAGAGATTCACAGCCCACACATCGGAATCGCCAACTCCTGGAACGAGATCGTCCCCGGCCACGTCCACCTCGACGAACTGGCCGAGTACGTCAAGGAAGGCGTCCGCGAAGCCGGTGGGACGCCACTGGAGTTCAACACGATCGCCGTCGACGACGGCATCGCGATGGGTCACGAGGGGATGCGATCATCGCTCCCCTCCAGAGAGGTGATCGCTGATTCCGTCGAGTTGATGGCCAACGCTCACCAGTTCGACGGGATCGTCGCGCTGGCGTCCTGTGACAAGATCGTTCCCGGCATGTTGATGGCCATCGCCCGGCTGGACATCCCGGCGATCGTCGTCACCGGCGGCCACATGGCGGCCGGCGAGTACGACGGCGAACCAGTCGACCTGGTCGACGTTTTCGAGGGCGTCAGCAAGCACGCCGAAGGCGAGATGGACGACGACGAACTCTACCAGCTCGAATGTACGGCCTGTCCCGGCGAGGGTTCCTGTGCGGGGATGTTCACAGCGAACACGATGGCGTGCGTCACGGAGACGCTCGGGCTGTCCTGGACCGAGTGTGCGACCTACGGAGCGACCGACGACCGAAAGCGCGAGATCGCACGACAGAGCGGCCAGCGAATCCTCGACCTCGTCGAGAGGGACGTTCGGCCCTCGGAGTTCCTCACCCGCGAGAGCTTCGAGAACGCCGTCACGGTCGATCTCGCGCTGGGCGGGTCGACGAACACGATGTTGCACCTGCCGGCGATCGCCCAGGAGGCTGGACTGGACCTGACACTGACCGACTTCGAGGAGATCGCCGAACGGACGCCCCATCTCGCACACATGAGTCCAGCCGGTCCCTGGCGGATGGAACACCTCCGGGACGACGGTGGTCTCCCGGCGCTGTACCACCGGATCGACGACCTGCTCCATCTCGATGCCTCGACGGTCGACGGCCGGACGATCGGCGGGCGGATGGGCGACCGCCAGCCCGGCGGGCAGGTCATCCGCGACCGGGACGATCCAGTCCACGAGGAAGGCGGACTCGCGGTCCTCCGTGGCAACCTCGCGCCGGAGGGATCGGTCGTCAAGGCCGGCGCGATGGACGACTCGATGCGCCAGTTCGAGGGGTCTGCCAGGGTGTACGAGTCACAGCGTGCGATGCTCGAGGCCTACGACGCCGGCGAGATCGAGCAGGGCGACGTGGTCGTGATCCGCTATGAGGGCCCGAAGGGTGGTCCCGGTATGCCCGAGATGCTCGAACCCACCTCGAAGATCAGCGGGTCGCCAACGCTCTCGGGGGAGGTAGCACTGCTGACCGACGGGCGATTCTCCGGCGGGACCCGCGGCGCGGCGATCGGACACGTCAGTCCCGAGGCGGCCGCTGGCGGCCCGATCGCACTCGTCGAGGACGGCGACACGATCCGGATCGACGTCGACGCCGGCGAGCTGACCCTGGACGTGCCACAGAGCGAACTCCGCGAGCGGGCGGCCGAGTGGGAGCCGCCGGAAATCGACGCGAGCGGCGTTCTCGGGCGGTTCGCCGCGCTCGCGACCAGCGCTGCGACCGGCGGCGTCCTCGAAGCACCGGATCTCGCTGCCCCAGAGATCGATCTCGAAGGCGTGTCCGGACGAGCCGCGACCGGCGACGACTGATCGGTATTCGACCGCTCACCACAAAAGCCGTATGCGGGTGTCGCGTCACGCCAGCGTCGCGTCGAGTCGGATATCGGCACCGGCCAGCGCCTTCGAGACCGGACAGCCATCTTTGGCTCCGGCGGCGATCTCCTGAAACACCTCCTCGTCGATGTCGGGGATCGTCGCTTCGAGCGTGAGTTCGATCCAGTCGATCTCGAGCGCCTCGGGATCGAGATGGACCTCGGCGTCGGCGTGGAGCTCCTCGGGTTCGTAGCCGGCCTCTCCGAGTTCGTTCGAGAGGGCCATGACGAAACAGCCGGCGTGGGCCGCCCCGATCAGTTCTTCCGGGTTTGTCGCGTCCCCGTCCTCGAACCGGGATGCGAAGGAGTAGGGACCCTCGTAGACGCCGCTTCCGAGAGCGAGGTCGCCGCTGCCAGTTTTGAGATCGCCGCGCCAGGTCGCCTCCGCGTTGCGTGTCGGCATAGCAGTCGGATGGACGGCCCTACAACACAAAGAGGTTGGCGAACTCGCGGGTTCTGCCGCGGCCTCTAGAGACCGTGATAGTCACGGCCGACCGTGCAAGCGCCCGTCGGGTGGGTCCGGCGCGGAGTTCTCAGTCGCTGGCAAGCCGGTTGAAATTATAATAGTTCGTTGACCGGAGACACACGACAGATGGGTCCCACACTCGAAGCGTTCGTCGTCGCGATGAACTCCGTCACGCTCGTCTGTGGCGGCCTCGTGACGCTGTACGCCGTTCGTGCCTATCGTCGGACGCACGCCCGAGCGCTGGGATCGCTTGCGGTCGGGCTCGCGTTCGTCACGACGGGTGCGCTGCTGGCCGGCGGCCTCCACCAGCTCACAGGGCTCGATTTCGCCACGGGAGTCGGCGTCCAGAGTGCGTTCACCGCAGTCGGGTTTGCCGTGCTCGCCTACTCGCTGTACGCGCGTTGGGAGCGACCTGAGAGCCAGTCCTCCATGTGACTGTCATTATCGCCGGTGAATCGATACGAAGGTCACTACCGTACGGACCGATCGTCCAGACGTGTGAGGTCCGCCGGCGTGTTCACGTCCACGAGAACGTCGCCGCCCCACTGCTGCTCGACCGTTTCGCTTGGAATCGTGGTGTATTCGAGCGCGTCGAGAACCGCACGGAGCCGTCGCGTGCCACGTGATCGCTGTTTCGTGACGGCAGTACGGAGCGCCGTCGAATCGAAGACGGCGGGGACGGGCTGGTCGATACCGTCGGCGCGGATCACGACTCCCTCGCTGGAGAGCGATTCGAAAAGCGAGCGATACAGTCCCGCAGGAACCAGCGGCCGGTCGGCAGTCGTGACGGCCACGGTATCGACCTCGAGGTCGTCAAGCGCGGCGTCCAGTCCTGCCAGTGGCCCCTCGTCGGGGGTCGGATCCGGACGATACTCGACGTCCGACAACACGTCTTGGAACCGCCGAAGTTGCTCGCGCCGACAGCTGACGACGACACGATCGACGACCGTCTGTAACGGTTCGACCGCGTGGGCGATCAACGGCCGGCCACGGAGCTCGGCGAGTGTCTTGTCGCGTTCGCCGAACCGACGCGCGAATCCACCGGCGAGAACGATCCCGGCACGTATGCTCACGGATACCGGATCGTTGGCACTCAGCCCTGATAGACGTTCGTTATCTATCCACTCGAGAGCCCGAATCGTCGGTTGGGCCCGGGTCCGCGGGCGACCCAGGAGCCGCGGAAACGTTCATCCCGTGGCCGGGATTCCCAGAGCCGTTCATCCCGTCACCCGGCCCGCCGGTCCAGTTGCCGGGGACGCCAGCCGGCGGACCACCGGGGCTGTCGGGCATGCCACTGCCGACGCGGGGGCCGGCGATCCCGCGTGCGATTTCGGCGACCTCACCGCCACGCATTTCACCGGCCCGCTCGCGGAGGCGGTCGATGTCGCCCGAATCGAGTCCGCCAGCGGTGCGAGCCTGCTCGGGAAGTGCGTCGGCGACGGATTGACTCCGGTTGAGCTGGTGTTCGAGGTGCTGGATACGGGCAACAACAGTGGTCGTTCTGGCCTGGTAGGTATCACGGTCGAGCGTGCCGTTCTCGTAGGCCGTCCGGAGTTGTTCGCGCTGCTCGGTGAGTTCATCGAGGCGGTTCTCGATCGCCGGCAGCCGATCAGCGACGACCGCCGCCTTGCTCGCGTTCCCCTGGGCAGCGGCGATCGCCTGGCCGAAGGCTCGACCCTCGACCGCGCCATCGATTTCGGTCTGCCCGACTGCGACGACGCCGGCGAGCTGTGCACCTGGGGCGATCGGTTCGTCGGTCTCGGTCTGTGCCGGAGACTGATCCGAAACGGTCCGGGTCGATTGATCCGGCAGCGACAGTGCCGCCGCTGGCGTCACGAACAGTGCCGCGACGACGAGCACCAGCGCAATCCGGGATCGGGACGGTGAACGCATCGTATCGCTCACTCGGCACCACAGACACGTATAAACACCACATTCCTATCCCCGATTAAGCGGGATTAAGCGGGGTTTCTATCCGACCGCAGTACTGCGGTTTCGATCCGGATAGGCGATAAACGAGCGAAAGGATTATAACTCACTTTCCTCGGGATCGACGAGGACGTTCTCGCGTCCGAGGCGGAAGACCTCGAGGCGCCCGTCCTCGCGGAGCGTTTTGACGACCTGGCTGGTCTTGGCGTCGGTCCAGTCGAACTCGGCGGCGACTTCCTGTTGTTTGACGCGTCCCCCTCGTTCGTCGAGCAGGCGCAGGACACGTTCCTCGTTGCTCAGCAACTCCTCGTCCGGTTCGGCCTCGCTTGCCTCCCCGGCCACGCTGGCCCCGGTGTCTTCCCGAGACGTCTCCTCCACGGACTCGGGTTCGTGCTCGCGGGTGCGCCACCATAACACACCGCCGAGGAGACCGATCGCAAGGATAGCGGCGACGGCAGCGACGGCGAGCGTCGGGAACGCCGAGGCAGGACTGGCGACGACCTGCGGCCCATCGGGACCGAACTCGATCGGGCCTTGCCAGATGGCGGTCCGGTCGTGGCGGTCGTCGGGCGTCGGCGAGACGGTATCGTCGCTGTATCCGTCGGGCCAGGTGATGGCCAGTCGACTGTTCGTTTCGAGGAAGAATCCCGCGAGCGCGTCGCCGGCCCGGATCGTCTCATCGTCGACCGCCGCGAAGTTCGTCCACCGGAACCGGTAGGTGACGGTACCGTACTGTTGGACCCCCTCCACATCCGTCGACACCGAGAGGTTCTCGATTGCCATTGACCGACCAGTGGCGTTCTCGGCGGTCCGTGCGGTGCGCTCCATCCGGTCGCGGAACGCCTCGGTGTAGACCGTCGTGTTCTCGCTGATGTCGGCCTGGAGGTCCTCGAAGGCCGCAGTCTCGTTGTCCGTCGCGAGTTCCACCCGGTAGGAGACCGCCCAGGTCGCGGTCCCGTCCGGTTCGAGCGTCAGATCGAGGACGACGCGATCCGGGTCGATATCGGTCTGTGCGAACGTTTCTGAGCCGAGTTCGGCACCCGCGCCGTCGTCGGCGAGAGCGGGGCTACCCGTGACGCTGAGTACCACCACGGCGGCGACGAACACGACGCGAGCAGCAGAGAGCGTCATCGCCAGCGGATACACTCTCGTCCGGGAAAGAGGTAGCGGCCGCAGGGAGATTATAAGCAACGGGTGACTGCCGAGGACCTAGAAGGACTTCTTGATGCTGAGGAACGCCGCCTTGTGTGCCTGTTCGTCGGCGAGCAGTTCCGTCGCCAGACCGGCGGTCACGGGGTCGCCGGCTTCCTCGGCGGCATCGATGAGTGCCTCGTAGGTCTCGATCGCTTCACCCTCGGCTTCGATGACGCCGTCGACGACAGCCTCGACATCGGTGCTGTCTGCGGGTGGCTGGAGCATCTCCTGTGCGGGCTCGAAGTCCATCGACGCCGGCGGCACCTGACCGTAGTACCGAAGCCGATAGCCGAGTTCTTCGGCGTGACCCAGTTCCTCCTCGACGTCTTCCATCAGATCCTCGGCAACGTCCTCGCCGTCGAACGTCTCCAGGTAGATCGCGTTCGCAAGGTAGTTCATCACGGTCTCGACTTCGTCGACGTACGCCTGTTCGAGCAAATCCACGACTTCGTCTGACATTGCAGGTGGTTCGTTAGAGGGCGGGACAATAAATTGGCGGGTCGGACTCCCGACTGCTGGGAACGTCTTTGATTAATATTCGGGTATCCCATAATGTCCCGAAGTTATCAAAAATTTGATGACTGCTGGATGTGATGGTCTTACGTGACGTATGAAATTCACGCGTCAGGAGTCGCTAGACCGACTACGAGAGACAGTATCGAACGGTGACCCGGTCATCGGTGCAGGTGCGGGGACGGGAATTTCAGCGAAGTTCGCAGAGCGTGGCGGCGTCGACCTGTTGATCATCTACAACTCCGGACGCTACCGGATGAACGGTCGGGGATCGCTGGCGGGCCTGCTGCCCTACGGTGACGCAAACGAGATCGTCGTCGAGATGGGTCACGAGGTCATCCCGGTCGTCGAGGACACACCGGTACTCGCGGGCGTCAACGGGACCGACCCGTTCCGGGAGATGGACGTCTTCATCGAGGATCTGAAACGGCGCGGGTTCTCGGGCGTGCAGAACTTCCCGACCGTGGGACTGATCGACGAGGACAGCGGCTTCCGACAGAATCTCGAAGAGACGGGGATGGGGTATGACAAGGAGGTCGAGATGATCCGGGAGGCCGCCGAGCAGGACATGCTCACCTGCCCGTACGTCTTCACCGAGGAGCAGGCCCGCGAGATGGCGGCGGCCGGCGCGGACGTGATCGTCTCGCACATGGGGCTGACGACGTCGGGCGATATCGGCGCCGAAACGGCGCTCGACCTCGACGCGGCGGCCGAGCGGGTCCAGGCTCACCACGACGCCGCGAAGTCCGTCGACGAGGACGTGCTGGTGATCTGTCACGGCGGCCCGATCGCCTGGCCCGACGACGCCAGGTACGTCCTGGAAAACACCGAGGGCGTGGTCGGGTTCTTCGGTGCCTCCAGCATCGAACGTCTCCCGACGGAGGAGGCCATCGAGAACCAGGCCCGCGAGTTCAAGGAGATCGAGTTCTGAGATGACCGTCGTCATCGTCGGCACGCTCGACACGAAAGGCGAGGAGATCGGCTTCGCCCGGGACGTCCTCCGCGCGCAGGGCGTCGACGTGCACGTGATCGACACGGGCGTGATGGGTGAACCCGAGATCGACCCGGACACGACCGCGAACGAGGTCGCCGAGGCCGCCGACACGACTCTGGAGCACCTTCGGGACGACGCCGAGCGCGGCGAGGCGATGGAAGCGATGGGCGAGGGCGCGGCCGCGATCGCCCAGCGGATGCACGACGACGGCGAACTCACGGGAGTGCTCGGACTCGGGGGCTCCGGCAACACGTCGATCGCGACCACCGCGATGCGCGCGCTGCCGGTCGGCGTCCCCAA
>JBMCBU010000043.1:0-11660 GCA_048623335.1 Halapricum sp. | reverse complement strand
TGCAGTGCGGTCCTAAACGGCGAAGCCTCGGGGCTTGCCCCCGAGGTACTTCACGTGGTCGCGATCGGTACCAACGCCGAGGCGATCCTCTCGACCCTGATCGCCCGCAATCTGGAACGCGACCTCGAGATCGTCGCCCGCGTCAACGACTCGGCGATCCAGTCGAAGGCTCGCCGGGCCGGAGCGAACTACGTGCTCAGCTTGCCCGATATCAGCGCTAGACTGATCGCGATGAACGTCCTCCGCGAAGACCTCCTCTCCTACGACCGTCAGGTCCAGATCCTCCGGATCGACGGGGACCGACTCGCGGGCCGGACGCTGCAGCGGACACCCATCAGGGCGACCGACGCCGTCCTCGTCGCGGTCGAGCGGGACGGGAACCTGCTGACCGATCTCGATCCCGGCTTCGAGATCGAGGCAGACGACAGCCTGCTCGTTGCGGGCAGCGACGACGCGCTCGACGCGTTCGAGACCGCGATGCCGTGACGACATCGAGGCGACAACCGGCCGAGAGCCGACCGCTGGCATGCGGCCGATCCGGAATTGACTTACGACTATCGGGACGAACGATCGGGCATGACCGACCGAGACGCCCAGATCGAGCAGTTCTTCGACGCTGTCGACACCGCCTTCAAGGAGTACGACCAGGGATACGCCGACGCGGACGCGACGCTTCGTGTCCTGCGGTCGCATCTCGAAGAATTTCGGAAATCGGTCGAGGAGTGACTTCCCGCACGCTTCTCGTGCGGGAGTAACCACAAGCAGGCACGATACCCCCAAAGGAAAACGCCGACGTTAAACAGTCTCGACCGTTATGACGGTCCAATGAGTCAGGAACGGACCGAGGGCGATCTCCGCAATACCGGCCTCTCTCTCAAACACGACCGCGAGTGGGACTACGAACTCGACCGCATCGTCTCGGAAGTTACAGAGCGCGATGCGACCTCCGTCGGGCTGCAGTTCCCCGAGGGGCTCAAGCGCCGCGGTCCCGCCGTCGTCGACGACCTCCGGTCGGAGCTTCCAGGCGACGTGAACGTGCTGCTGTCGGGCGAACACTGCTATGGTGCCTGCGATCTGGATACCGACCTCATGCGCCGGACGGACGTGTTCGTCCACTTCGGCCACTCCCCGATGAAACAGTCCGAGAAGATCATCTACGTCCCGCTGTTCTCGAACGTGGACGTCTTCCCGATCATGGAGCAGGCCTTCGAGGAGCAACTCGAACCCCCCGAAGAAGACGAGGACGTCGGGCTCGTGACGACGGCCCAGCACATGAACAAGTTCGAGGAGATGCGCGAGTGGCTCGAGGATCGGGGATACACGGTCCACACGCGTCGGGGCGACGAGCGACTCACCCACGAGGGACAGGTGCTCGGCTGCAACTACGCCAGTGCGGACGTCGACGCCGACCAGATACTGTACGTCGGCGGGGGGAAGTTCCACCCGCTGGGACTGGCGATGGAACACCCCGAGAAGACGGTCGTCATCGCTGACCCGGTGAACAACGTCCTCGAGCTCGCCGACTCCGAGAAGTTCATGAAACAGCGCTATGCCGCCGTACACAGGGCGATGGACGCCGAGACGTGGGGCGTCATCTTCTCGACGAAGATCGGCCAGGGTCGCTGGGAGACGGCCAAAGAAATTGTCGAGTCTAACGACGACGCCTACATGATTACGATGGACGAAGTCACGCCCGACCGGCTGACGAACTTCGGGCTCGATGCCTACGTCAACACGGCCTGTCCCCGGATCACGACCGACGACGGCCCGCAGTTCAAACAGCCGATCCTCACTCCCCAGGAGTACCGAATCGCCGTCGGCGAGGAGGCCCTCGAAGACCTGCGGTTCGACACCTTCCACGGTACCTGGTAGGTGCTGTCCGTTCGGTTCGTGATTACTAGGGGGCATACGACAGAATTTTCAATGCGCCCCGTGTATCACTGATGATGGTCACCAAGAGCGCGCTCGCCCAGCAACTGGGTGTCGTCGCCGGGTTCGACGACCCGCGTGCGCCCTTAGAGCAGTATCGAACGCCGCCGGAAGTCGCCGCCAGTCTGGTCCACACGGCGGATCTGCAGGGCGACATCGAGGACCGGACGGTGATCGACCTCGGCTGTGGGACGGGGATGCTCGCGCTTTCGGCCGCGCTGCGCGGGCCGGATCGGGTCGTCGGTCTGGATCTCGATCCGGCACCGCTGGCGACCGCCCGGGACAACGAGCGCCGCGTCGGGACGACCAGCGTCGTCGAGTGGATCCGTGCCGACGCCACGCGCGCGCCGCTGCCGATCGAAGACGCGACGGTCGTGATGAACCCGCCATTCGGTGCGCAGGCCGGCAACGAACACGCCGACCGCGCGTTCCTCGAGACCACCGCCGAGATCGCTGCCGTCTCCTACTCGATCCACAACGAGGGCAGTCGCGAGTTCGTCGAGTCGTTCGCGGCCGACAACGGCGGAGAAGTCACCCACGCGTTCGCGGTTGAACTCGATTTGCCCCGGCAGTTCGACTTTCACGAATCGGACTCCGAAACGATCGACGCCGAGGCGTTCCGGATCGAATGGGACGTCTCCAGCACCCATCACTCCGCGTGACGGGCGACATCTGGCAGACAGAGGGACGACGTTTACAAAGGAACTCCCTTCGGCCGTTTCGACCCTCGATGGGGCGGTCACGCTGTCGCACTTGCGCCAGCGCTATGACCCCCAGGCCCGAATGACGCATATGCGCATCGAGTACGACCGCGATACCTGTATCGGGATGTTCCAGTGCGTCGAGGAGTGGGACGCTTTCGAGCGCGACGAGGACGCCGGCAAGGCCGTCCTGGCCGACAGTGAAGAACGCGACGAGGGCGTGTTCGTCCGTGAGGTGCCCGACGACGCCGAACTCGACGCGAAGTTCGCCGCCAGGACCTGTCCAGTCGACGCCATCACCGTCTACGACGACGACGGCGAGCAGCTGGTTCCATAGAACCGCGTTCGACAGTCGCACTGTCGGTCAAATGGTCGTTTGAGTGTACCTGACAGCTTTTACCGTGTCGGTCGTCGATCCGGACGTGAAACGACGATACTTCCTGGCTGGAACGGCCTCGGTCGCCGCGATCCTGGCCGGCTGTTCCGGCGGCGATACAACGCCCGAAACGACCGACGACCCGACCGATACGCCGGGATCAGACCCGACGACGACCGACCCACCCACGACCGAGCCACCTACGACTGAACCGCCAACGACCGAACCGCCCACGACCGAACCGCCGGACGAGTCAGCCGCCCTCGTCAACGGGAGTTTCGAGTCCGGACTCGACGGCTGGACCGTCGGCAAGGACCTCCCGGAGAAGCCCGGCGAGTCCGACGAGAAAGTCGATTCCGACGTCGAAGTCGTGTCGTCGCAAGCCTCCGACGGAGAATCGGCACTCGAGATCTTCATCGACGGCAGTGCCGACGACGGGACGGTCTGGGTCCAGCAGGAGGCCGACCTCTCGGAGGTCTCGACGCTGAAAGTCGACGGCTACAGCGAGCAGAACTCCTTCAACACCGTCCTCGAAGTGTCGACGTATACCGGCCCGGTGCCCGAGGACGGGCTCGTCGAGGCGGACTTCACCACCGACCCCTCGCTTTGGGACCACGAGGGCTGGAAGACCTACGAGTACGACGTCGACCACGAGGGGACTGGCCTGGTCGCGGTCGGGCTGAACATCGTCTGGGAAACCAGCGCCGCCGGGATCCTGGACAATATCAGGCTCGAGTGAGAGCCGGGCCACGGTCGTCCGACCCGTTTTCGACCGCGTTCGTGCCGGGGCCGCCCCGTTCTCGGCCGCAATGGCGTCGCTTTTCCGTCCCCGTCGTCTACGAGACCCCAATGAGCCAACCCTTCGAGACCCTCCCGACGACCCCGCGATCGTCGGAACTCATCGACAAGGCCTTTTCGCGGGCGGCGCGCGCCGGGCGAGCCAAGGACGGCTACGACGCCCAGTCCTCGATGCTCCAGACCGCCGCGAACATCTGCTCGGACAACCTCGAAAACGTCGTCACCGAGTGGCCCGACTTCGACGAACTGGACCCGTTTTACCGCGATCTGGCCGACGCCGTGCTCGCCGGGGAGACGGCGATCGGTAGCGAAGACCGGCGCGGCGTCGACGCCTTGCGCCAGCACCTCTCGGAGGTCACCTGGGCCTCCCGGAAGGCCGCTGACATCCGCGGGGAGTACCACACGAAACTCCGCAACGCGAGCGACGTCGACCACGCCCGCAAGCTCCGCAAGCAGGCGTTCGCCCGACTGGCCGATATCGTCGAACAGGTCGAGAACTCGCTGCTGGCGATCGCTGCCGCCCGCGAGGCACTTCGAGGCCTGCCCGACATCCGTCCGGACGAACCGACGATCGTCGTCGCCGGCTACCCCAACGTCGGCAAGTCCTCATTTGTAAACAGCGTGACTCGTGCCTCAAACGAGATCAACTCGTATCCGTTCACGACCACGGAAGTCCACGTCGGCCACGTCGAAGACGATCACATCCGCTATCAGCTCGTGGATACGCCGGGACTGCTCGATCGCCCGCCCGAGGAGCGCAACGAGATCGAATCCCAAGCGGTGAGCGCACTCGAACACCTCGCCGACGCCGTGCTCGTCCTCGTCGACGCCAGCGGCGAGTGCGGTTACCCGGTCGCGGTCCAGCTGGAGCTGCGTGACGCGCTCGTTGAACAGTTCGAGAACGCCCCCGTGATGACCGTCTGTAACAAGTCGGATCGCTCGCGGGACGTCGAGGCCGATTACTACATGAGTGTCACCGAAGACGAGAACGTCGAGGCCGTCCTCGAAGCCGCGATCGACGCCGTCGATTACGAGCCCGAACTGCCGTTCGAGGCGTAGGCACGACTTGTTTGACCCGTGGCTACGGGGCAGATTCGACGCCGACGTATCGAATTTCCGTCTCGACGTCGTGGCCGACCGTCCGGTCGAGTCGCTCGTCGAGCGTCGTCGCGAGACTGGGCTCGCCTTCCCCAGGTGGGACGCCGACCGTGACGACGACCCGCTGGGTCTCTCGGAAAATAGCGTCTTCCGATCGCTCGACCCGTACGTCAAGAAGCGTCACGTCGGAACGCTGTTCGAGGACGTCCGCGACGTCCGCCCGGATCGCGTCTTCGGTGGTCGCGCGCTGATAGGTGTCGTAGGTGATCCCACCCAGAAACACCGAGAGGACGGCGATCCCGGCGACCAGTACTGCCACTCGGCGGAGTGTCGTCCGTCGGGCGTCGGCCTGATGGAACCACTCGGTGGGGCGGTAGCCTCGATACCACAGCACCGCGAGCGCGACGAAGTTGATCGAGAGAACGTTCACGAGCGTCAACACCGCGGCGGGGAGGCTCACCCACGGGTCGCCCCAGGCGATCCCGATGCCGACCGTCGCCGCCGGCGGAATGAGCGCGACAGCGATCATCACGCCGACCAGTGCCGCCGAGACACCCGTGGTGAGGCTGATCACACCGGCAATCCCCGCACCGATAGCAATCGCGAGCGAGAGGAAGTCCGGCAACAACCGTTCGCGGATCGCTGGCACGTCCGCGATTTCGAGCCCGGGCGGGATCAGATTGGCCGTCTTTGCGATCCAGGCGAAGACAGCGGCGCTCGCCACCGCCAGACCGATCCCGGCGAACTGCAGGGCGACACCACGCCGGAACAGCTCCTCATCGTCGACGACCGTGCCGACGCTGGCGGCCATCGCCGGACCGATCAACGGTGCAATCACCATCGATCCGACGATGACTGCCGGCGAGTCCAGCAGAAGCCCGGCAGTGGCGATGACAGCACTGACTACCGTGAGCGTGATGTAGTTATTCGTACTCGGCGCGAGCCCTTTCGCTTTCGAGGTGAGCTCTTCGCGAGCGATGCGCTCTTCGTCTTTCTCCTCGGCGTATTCCTCTTGTAAGGCATCGAACTCCCGCGAGATGACCGTATTAGCCTCGACGACGACGGTATATGCCTGGTCGTCGAGTCCAGCTTCGCGAAGCTGTTCGAGCACCGGCTCGACGGCGTTCGTCGGCAGCGGGACGTACGCGACGGCCGTGTACTCCCGGTTGCTCGTCTCGTCGGTCATCACGTAATCGACACCCTCGTCTTCGAGTGCCCGTTCGATGGCCTGGCGTTTTCCTGTGGGGATAGTGACCTGCAGGAGTCGCACGCCTGTCGTATCTACTCCGAGCGGGCAAATAACCGGTGGTCCATCGCTCTCCAGTGACGGCGTCGCTGACGATCAAGAGGTGCCCACGATACTGACCTTTATCATGTTAGCACACGAATCCAGCGAGCGATGGGGACCGAGAGCGGCGATCGAGGGGCTACGCCGGTCGTCGGAAACGTCCTGCTGGTCGCTGTCGTGGTCGTGATCGGGCTCGTCCTGGTGACGCTGTCGTTTTCGTTTCTCGACCGAACGGGTGCGCCCACGGCGGAGGCGTCTTTCGAGTACGAGCAGACGCCGGTCGGACTGGAGATGACGGCGACGGCGATCGGCACTGACGCGACCGTCCGACTGAACGACCGGGACATCGCGACCTTCGAGGCGGGTGATGCCGGCAAGTCGGTGCTCGTCCCGACGGCACCCGGCGATCGGATCACGGTCGTCTCCCGGGACCGCGAGAAATCGGTACTCGTCGATAGAACGATCGAAGACCGCGACGAGGTCGGTGACTTCATCGCCTATTACACCTTCGAGTCGGGAAGCGGGGAGACGCTGATCGATCGCTCGAACAACGACAACGACGGCGACCTTCACGGAGAAGACGGGGCGTACGACTGGCGGGACAGTTCGCTCGCGTTCGACGGGGTGGACGACTACGTCGAAGTGAGTGATTTCACGACGCCAGTCGACCGCGTCGATGAATTCACCGTTGCGGTCACCTACCGAACGAACGACGGAAGCCAAAAGCAGGAACTGCTCGAACACAAGAGCGAGGCGGACAACTGGCTGTTGGAACTGAAGCCGTGTACGAACAACGAAGTAGACATCTGTGACGGGGACGACGAGTACACACCCGTCTTCAGTGTCGATCGGGCCGGCGGCACCCAGGCCGAACAGATCTTCGGCGGCGGCGAGCAGGCAGAGACGACCCAGACCCTCGTCGGGACGTTCAACGGGACCGGACACACGCTCTACGTCGACGGAGAGAAGGCGAGTACCGGCGCGTACGAGGGCGATATCAGCATGGGCGAGTTGATGATCGGGAGGGACATCGAGTTCGACGGTGATTACCTCGACGGCGAGATCTACGAGATCCGGCTCTACTACACCGCCTTCGACGGCCAGCAGGTTCGGGTGCTCACCGACGCGATGGGGTGATTGCCGTACTGATTTACACGCGCGACCGCACCCCTTCGTGTGGTCGACCCGGAAGGGACGTACAGCAATCACTATGAGAACAACCAGTTGCATGGGGCGAACCAGACAGGCTTTTCGGCGTCGGAACACTATCGCCTGTATGTTCGAGACGCGGCCGGATCGCGACGCAGAGGTCGTCCTCGTCGGCCGATCCAACGTCGGCAAGTCGACGTTGATGCGGGAGTTGACCGGCCACACATTCGATACGGGCCAGCGGCCGGGCGTCACACGCGACCCCAACCACTACGACTGGGCCAGCGCGGACTTCGTGATCACTGATCTACCTGGGTTCGGCTTCATGAAAGGCGTCCCCGCCGAGGTCCGCGAGCAGATCAAGACCGACGTCGTCCGGTACGTCGAAGAAAACGCCGAGACGGTCCTCGTCGGGATCCTCGTCGTCGACGGCAAGAGCGCCATCGACATCATCGACCGCCACTCCGGCGAGGACGAAATCCCCCACGACGTCGAGATGTTCCACTTCCTTCGAGACGTCGGCATCCCCCCGGTCGTCGCGGTCAACAAGATGGACAAGGTCGACGATCGCGATCAGCGACTGGACGATCTCTGTGATCGGCTGGGACTGTACCCGCCCTGGAAGCAGTGGCAGGAGACGATCGCGCCGATCAGTGCCAAGCGCGGCAACATCGACGCGCTCACCGAGGCCGTGCGACACCACCTCCACGAGGCCGGACGGGACGATCTGTTCCAGTTCTTTTGAACTGCCACTTCGGGGCCGCCGAGAGATTTCCCGTCGTGGGCTGGAGTGTCAACGGACATTGAAACGGTCTCATACTCCGGCATAAACACTCTAAACGTCTTTTAGAGCTCGGGATTGCTGAGTTGAACAGTCAGAACGAAAGTCCGGGTTTTTATGTGATCCGGGCGAACATTCGTCGTGATGACCCCCCGCTGGACGGTCGCCGTCGTCGTCGTACTGGCGGTCGTGGGAGTGGTGACACCAGCGTTTGCGATGCCGGCTGCCGACGAGTCCGCCGACAACAAGGCGAATCCGTTCGAACCGCTGCCGTCCAACGAGACGAACGCGACGACGGGCAGTCAGATCAGCGCGTTCATGGCGTCTTCCTCGATGGCCGTCGATAGCAGCGTCGAGACGGGCATGTGGATCGCCCGGTTCAACGACAGTGACACGAACAAAACCGAGATGGTCGAACGGCGGGCGAGTGTGCTTCGAAATAGGCTCGACACGCTCGAAGCGCGACTCGACGAACGCAACGCGTCAGGGAACGTGAGCCTCGGTGGTCCGTCCGACGCGAGGGAGGTCGCCTCGCTTAACGCACGGATCGACGCGCTCAATTCGACGATCGAGCGGACCCAGACGGCCGCCAGAGAGGACGGTGTGAACACGACTCGGCTCGACCGACTCCGGGAGAACGCCTCGCGACTGCACGGCCACGAGGTCGCCAGGACGGCCCGGAACCTCACCACGGTCGGTCCGCCCGCGAACCGTGGCCCGAACGGGGGTGGCCCTCCTGGACAGGCGGACAACCGAACTGACAGTACCGGTCCAGAAGAGACGCCTGGAGCGGGGCCAAACGCGACCGGTCCAGAAGAGACGCCTGGAGCGGGGCCAAACGAGACGGGGGAGACGGGCCACACGACTGCTGACCGTCCCGACAACACGAGTGGTTCCGACAGGACGCCCGAGTCGGCTCCACGAGAACCCGACGGACGGTCCGACGGTACGAACGAGACTGCTCCTCCGAATCCCGAGCGGGGCGACACCGACGACACATCACAGACAGGGCACTCCGGCGACACGCCGGATACTGCAGAGCCGGCGCGCGGCTCTCGGTGAGACCTGGACTGGGTCAACCTCTTCTCTCCGGTGGACTATCCCTGGACGGTGTCAGCACGCTTGACGGCGTCGGGGAGAGACGCAAGGACGTCTGCAGGCCAGTCCCACAGTGCTACGGTAAACGTCGCGTCCGGATTGGCCTCGACGAGTCGAGAGATTCCTTCGGCAGCGGCCGCGTAGGCCTGGGGCCCGAACCGTTCGGGAACTTCACCAGCGACCGGATACGCTTCCGAAAGCGCCGGCGGGTACGGGCCGAACGGCGGTTTCACGGCCCAGCGCTCGTCGAAAGACGCCTCGAGCGCGCCGCGGTCGCTGGCAAGCAGAATCTCGCCATCGAGGTCGAACCGCTCGAGACGCCGGTGATGGCGGCGTACCTCGGGTCGTCGCGCGCTCTCTGTCGAGACGTGAAAAAACGCGTCTTTCGTGGCCGGATCGCTCCGCTCCAGTCGAACCGCGTCATCGAGTAGCGCTCGATACCCGTCGAGCATCGTCGGGTGGTTTCGCGCGCGCGTCTCGACCAGTTCGAAGAGGTTCCCCCGACGAATCGCCTGTTTGACCCGGCGCATCTCACCGAACGAGACATGCAAATTGTGCTCGGCGAGCAACCGCTGGGTGTCTTCGTCGTCCATACGCCGCAGTTCCGCGGGCGCGTGCTCGCTACAGACCGGACACTCACACGGGAAGTACTCGAGTTCGTCGAGGTGTTCGGTGCCGCGAACCGTCAGATAGCGCTTGTCACGGGCGTACAGCGCGTACGCGGCCGAATCGAACAGGTCACAGCCCATCGCGACCGCCAGAGCAAACATCATCGGGTGACCCGCACCGAACAGGTGGACCGGCGCGTCACCGCCGAGGCCGCGCTTGACGGCACCGACGACCTCGGCGATGTCCGCGTACCGATAGCTGTTCAACAGCGGGACGACCGCGCCGATCGGGAAGACGTCCAGGCTCGTCCCGTAGGCGTGCTCGGCTGCTTCGGTTCGGAGTTCGCGATAGGTCGAGCCCTGGATCGGTGCGTTGACCAGCATCTCGCCGGTGTCGACGCTCTCGGCGATCTCAAGGCGCTGCTGGGTCGTCGCTAGTTCCCGTTCGGCCTGCTCGCGCTCGACGTCAGGCGGGGTCGGGATGTCGATCGGCGTGCCGACGTCGCTGCCGATCTCGCGCTGGAACTCAAGGATCTCGGTGGTGGTCACGTCGATCTCGCCGTACTCGGCCAGCTGGAAGGATCCGGAGTCGGTCACGATCGCCCCCGAGAAGTCCAGCAGGTCGTGTAGTCCCTGCTCGAGAGCGTCTTCGCGGAGGTCGTCGCTGCCGTGGAGGATGTAGCTGTTGGTGATCAGGATCTCCGCGCCGAACTCCGATTCGAGTCGGGCGGGCTCGATCGTCTGGACGTGGGGGTTGACCACCGGCATGAGCGCCGGCGTCTCGACGGCGACGTCGGCCCGCGGGACGTGTAACTCGCCGATTCGGGCCGCCCCGTCGTAGGTCCTGACTTCGAACGAGTCGCGCATTGTCCGTCTCTCGGGCGAGTACGTCACTAAGGCTTGCGTTCGGCGATACCCGATTTCCATGCCTGAGGACCGCTAGCATCTTAAATAGTTGCCCGATAGTCACGTACTGGGAGCCCCGACGACGATTAATCAGGTCTGCGGGAGAACCGACAGGCGCAATCATGGGACTGCTAGACGATCGCGTGGCCGTCGTCACCGGCGGCGCAAGCGGACTCGGACGAAGCATCTGCAAACACTTCGCGGCGGAGGGGGCCGACGTCGTCGTCGCGGATCTCCAGGAAGAGCCCCGCGAGGGCGGGACGCCGACACACGAACTGCTCGAGGACGAGTACGGCGTCGACGCCGCCTACGTCGAGTGTGACGTCACGAACAAGCAAGACCACGAGGCCGCGGCCGACGCCGCGGAGGAGTTCGGCGGCCTCGACATCTGGGTGAACAACGCCGGCGTCTTCCGCGGCGAGGAGTTCACCGAGGTCACCGAGGACGAGTACGACCGGCTGATGGACATCAACGTCAAGGGCGTGTTCTTCGGCGCGCAGGTGGCCATCGAGCGCATGCTTGAGGCCGGCGTCGAGGGCGACCTCATCAACCTCTCTAGCGTCGCCGGACTGGAGGGATCTGCCGACTTCGTCACCTACTGCACCTCGAAGGGCGCGGTGCGACTGATGACCTACTCGCTGGCCGACAAGTATGGCCCCGAGGGGATCAACACCAACGCCATCCATCCGGGAGTCATTGACACGAAGATGGTCAGCGACGACGTGCCGATCATCGGTTCCGAGAGCGAAGAAGAGTTCCGCCAGCAGGTGCCCAAACGGCGGTTCGGCCAACCCGAGGACATCGCCGACGCCGCCGTCTACCTCGCCAGCGACATGAGCGACTACGTCAACGGCGAGTCGCTGGTCGTCGACGGCGGACAGACCAATACCTGAGTGGCTCTGTCGACGGCGAGACGCTGGTCGTCGAC
>JBMCBU010000042.1:0-11768 GCA_048623335.1 Halapricum sp. | reverse complement strand
CTTCTTCGACCGCTTGACGGACCGTGTCGTTCGATTCGGGGACCAGCAACTCGACGGCCATGCCCTCGCCCGCCGCAAATCCCATCGGCTCTTCGATCAGTCGCGTACAGGCTTCGGTTGATCCCTCTAACTGAGTGACGTGGACCGTCCGCTCGCGGGCGTCGAAACTCACGAACCCGGAGAGTTCCTCGTCGGACTCGGCGACGCGGACCGTCCGATCGTGGATCAGGTTGCGCATGACGTCTCGCGGTGCGTCGGTCAACTCGGCCAGCCGTCCGGCATCGGCCTCGACGGCGTCGCGAACTTCCATGTCCTGGTCGTCGGACGCCTCGTACTTATACTGTCGGCTGTCAGCACGCCCCACGGAACGCGAGCGGTATCTGCGTCGACAGCGCGACCTTCCGGACGCGAATGAACACAGTTATTCCCGGTGACGGGATATGGCGGGATAATGAGTCACGCACGCACGGCACAGGTGATGGCATGCGCGTAGTCACGAAATTCGGCGGGACGAGCCTCGGGAACGGCGATCGGATCAATCGGGCGGCGGATTCGATCGCCAAGGCGGTCGAGCAGGGTCACGAGGTCGCCGTCGTCGCCTCGGCGATGGGGAACACGACCGACGAACTCCTCGAGGAGATCGAGTTCGACGCCGACGAGGCCGACAAGGCCCAGATCGTCTCGATGGGCGAGCGGACGTCAGTCCGGATGCTCAAGGGCGCGCTGGCGGCCCGCGGGGTCGACGCGATCTTCTTAGAGCCGGGCAGCGACCAGTGGCCGATCATCACCGACGAACACGGCGAGGTCGACATCGAGGAAACGACCCGACGGGCGCACGCGCTGGCGGGCCAGCTCGGCGATATCGTTCCGGTCATCACGGGCTTTCTCGCGGAGGATCATCAGGGCAACGTCACGACGCTGGGTCGGGGCGGCAGCGACACGACGGCCGTGATGCTCGGCAAGTACATGGACGCCGACGAGGTCGTCATCGTCACCGACGTCGAGGGCGTCATGACCGGGGACCCACGCGTCGTCGAGGGTGCACGAAACGTCAGCGAGATCACCGTCGACGAACTCCAGAGCCTCTCGTTTCGTGGCGCGGAGGTCGTCGCTCCGTCGTCGCTGTCCTACAAGGACGCCGATCTCTCTGTTCGGGTCGTCCACTATCAGCACGAAGACCTGCTGGCCGGCGGCACCTCTATCGAGGGCCAGTTCGAGAGCCTGATCGACCTCGAGGAGACGAAACTGGCCTGTGTCACGATCGCCGGCCGTGCGATCCGCAACAGCCCGGGCATCCTGGGCGAACTCGCCTCCTGTCTGGGTGACGCCGGGATCAACATCGACGCCAACTCCTCTGGGATGGATTCGATCACGTTCTACGTCGCCGACGATGACGCCGACGAGGCCGAGGCACTGTTGCACGACGAGGTCGTCGAGGAAGAGACCCTTTCGTCGGTGACTGTCGAAGAAGACGTCGCTGTCGTCCGGGTTACCGGCGGGGAGTTCCCCAACGAAAGCGACTCCGTCAAGCGCATCATCGACCCCATTGTGGGCGCACACATCGACATCTACGACGTCATCACCTCCGCGACATCGGTCTCGGTGTTCGTGCCCTGGGACGACCGAGAGCAGGCACTCCAACTGGTCCAGAAAGAGTTTTGA
Source organism: Halapricum sp. (assembly GCA_048623335.1). Taxonomy (GTDB): domain Archaea; phylum Halobacteriota; class Halobacteria; order Halobacteriales; family Haloarculaceae; genus Halapricum. The sequence continues at coordinate 10,106 of JBMCBU010000042.1, read as the reverse complement.
ACGCCGAGTAGCGATCCGTGCGGCCACCGTCGCTACCGACTGACGGTCTGCGCAGATTCAAGTCAGATGACGCGGCCACCGTGTGTATGCTCGCGATTGCCGGATCGAAAGGTGGCTGCGGGAAGACGACGACGACGCTCGGACTGGCCAGCGCGTTCGCCCGTGCGGAGACGCCGACGCTCGCGATCGACGCCGATCGACAGATGCCCGATCTCCACGTGACAGCCGGTGTCGATCGCGACCCGACGCTGGCGTCCGTCGACGGCACGGACGCCGGGACGGTCGCACAGGAGGTGGCCGAGTTGCCGGGCGTGAGTGTGCTTCCTGGGCCGAAACCTGGTGAGTCGGTCGACGTGCAGCGAACGCTCGAACATCTCGACGACGGCGGCTCACAGGTCCTCGTCGACTGTCCGTCCGGGACCGGCCCGGACCTCACGGGTCCGCTTTCCGCCGCCGACGCGGTCGTGGTCGTTACGACCGACACCGGACGGAGTATCGAGAACGCCGCGACGACCGTCGAACTCGCGGATCGACTTGGCGTCCCCGTTGCGGGCGCGATCGTGACGATGGCCGACGAGGCTCCGAGCGCCGTCGGGACGCAACTCGACGTGCCGGTGCTCGCGACGGTCCCGGAATCGGAGACTCCGCTAGCGAACGAGGACGCCCACGCCGCGTACGACAGGGCCGTCGAACGGCTGGAGACGGTCGATCCGGACGACCCCGATCCGATCGACCCGACCGGGACCCGGATGGCGACCGGCACCGAACCGCTCGACCGTCGACTCGACGGCGGCCTCCCGCCCGGGTCGATCGCGGCCGTCGTCGGCGAGCCGGACAGCCACGCGGAGTCGCTGCTCCATCGGCTGACGACCACGCGGGGGACGCTGTATCTCTCGACTGACCGGCCCGCACGGCTGGTCCGCGCGGCGCTGGCGGCCGACGGCGGGCCGACCGGCAGTCCGGCGGTGCGGACCGTCGGTGCGGACCCGCTCGAAGACGCGATCGAGTTACTCTCGGACCTGCCATCGGGTGCGAACCTCGTCGTCGACCCCGCAGACGTGCTGGAAACCCTCGACCGGGACACCTACTCCCAGTTTCTCTGGACGCTCAAAGAGCGCATGCTCGAAACCGATGGCGTCGCCGTGCTACACTGCATCGAGGACGGGCACCAGCCGGCGAACCGCCAGGTGACCGAGCGCGTCGCGGACGCCGTCATCGAGATGTGTGGGGTTCGAGACGGGGCGGTGCTGGAAGGACACGCGACGGTTCGGAAGTTCCGCCCGGACCCGTCCGTTCGGGGGACAGTGCTCGTCGAACCGGCCGGGCAGTCGTGATCGAGACGGAGTACGGTCCGGCAGGCCGGCAGAGTTCGACCCTCCTCGATCCTCCGACCAATCCGGTCGCTGGCGAATCCGATCCCCCGAGAGTTTTTTCGCGCTGCCGGTTCCGTATCCGATATGGAGTACACGACGCTGGGATCGACCGGGATCGAGGTCAGCCGCATCGCGCTCGGGTGCATGAGCTTCGGGACCCCCGAGTGGCGCGAGTGGGTACTGGACGGAGAGGAGAGCCGCGAGATCATCGAACGCGCGATCGAGTTGGGGATCAACTTCTTCGACACCGCCAATATGTACTCCCTGGGAGAGAGCGAGCGGATCCTCGGGGACGTCCTCGGGGAGTACGACCGCGACGAGCAGGTCGTCGCCACGAAGGTCTACTTCCAAATGGACGAGGAGGATCCCAACTCCCAGGGGCTGTCCCGCAAGACGATCGAGCAGGAGTTGTCGAACTCGCTAGATCGGCTGGGGATGGACACCGTCGATCTCTACCAGATCCACCGCTGGGACGAGAACACGCCCATCGAGCAGACGCTCAGAGCCCTGGACGACGCCGTCCGCCGCGGGCAGGTCCGCCACGTTGGGGCGTCCTCGATGTGGGCCTACCAGTTCGCCGAGGCACTGCACGAAAGCGACCGGCTCGGGCTGGAGCGGTTCCAGACGATGCAGAACCACTACAACCTCCTCTATCGGGAGGAAGAACGAGAGATGCTCCCGCTGTGTGAGCGGGAGGGCATCGGCGTGATCCCCTGGAGTCCGCTGGCCCGCGGGTATCTGGCTCGCCCACACGACGAGTTCGACGCGACGACGCGCGGGGAGACCGACGACTACGCTCGCGATCATCCGTACTTCGCGGGAGGCGGCCGGGAGATCAACGAGCGCGTCGCCGAACTGGCCGCCGAAAAGGGCGTGACGATGGCCCAGATCGCACTGGCCTGGCTGTTCCACCAGGACGCCGTCGACGCGCCGATCGTCGGCACGACCAGCGTCGAGCACCTCGAAGACGCCGTCGAAGCCCTGGAGATCGACCTCTCCGCGAGCGAGCAGGCCTACCTCGAGGAGCCATACGAGCCGGTTCCGGTCTCGGGCCACGAGTAGCTCGAGACGACGGCCGCTATCGGTGCGACAGCGAGCGACTGATATACGACCGCTGCGATAGGATCACGTATGTCGGCGGAGAGGATGTCCTTCGAGTGTACTCGCTGTGGAGCGACCTTCGACACGAAGACGAACCACACCGAAATCGTCCGCCGGGACTTCGTCGAGCGGCCGCGCCCCTCGAAGATCGAGCGGCTCTGCTCGGACTGCTGGCGGGCGTACGTCGAGGAGTTCCTCGGTGAGGACTTCGAGGCCGAACTGACGAAATACGGTGCCGAACCGGAGCCGTAACTCCCTTCTTCCGGTGTCACGATCCGATCGGGCGGCGTCTGGATCGAACCCAGATGTCACAATCCGGTCGGTCGACGTCTGGATCGAACCCAGGTGTCTCGATCCGACCGTACAAGCCGATCCAGCCCGTAACGTGCCCATGCCAAGCGTGCCCGGCTCCCGACACCTGCTGTCGATGCGCTGGCGCGACGCGCTGTTCGCGCACTGGCCGGTCGATCCGGACGTGATCGAGCCGACGCTCCCCGAGGGACTGGCGGTCGACACCGGCCCGGACGGACGGGCGTGGCTGAGCGTCGTCGGGTTCGTCATGGAGGACATCCGGCCGCAGTTCTCGCCGATCGGTCGGTCGTTCCCGGAACTCAACCTCCGGACCTACGCCCGCCACGGCGACGACTCCGGGGTGTACTTCTACAACCTCGACGCCGACGACCGCCTGAGCGTCGCGCTTGCCCGCTGGCTGTTCAAGTTGCCCTACTACCGCGCGGAGATGCGCGTCACCGAACACGACGGGCGGATCCGGTTTCGGAGCTATCGAACACACGACGACGTTGCGCCCGCGGCGTTCGACGCGACTATCGAACCGCAGGGAGCTGCCGAGCCGGTCGAGCCCGGCTCGCTGGCGGCGTTTCTGGTCGAGAACTACCGGTTTTTCGTCGCCGGCGACGGCACGCTCTACGAGGGGACGATCGCACACGATCGCTGGGCAGTCGCGCCGGCGGCGCTGACGACCCGGGAGAACACGCTGTTTTCGGCGGCGGGATTCGACCGGCCATCGGGCGAGCCGCTCGTGCAGTACGCGCCCGGCGAGTCTGTCACGGCCGACCGGATCCGGCGCGTCGAACACAGGCTATAAGCCCCGGACGGACGCAGGGACCGACAATGGACGAGCCAGCCGACGCGGCCGAGTCGGAGGGATCGATTCCCGCGACCGACGGCGAGGCCACGGATGCACAAACGCCTCCCGAGGACCCGGACACGGACGAAGCGGGTCTCGAGGCGTACACGACCGACGTGCGGACGCTCGACCCGCGAGTGCGCTGGCTGTGGGTCGGACGGGCACTCATCGTCGCGCTCGTCTTCGGCGGTATCGCGACTGCCGTCGCGTTGGCAGCCGCGCCCGGCTGGCTGTGGATCGGTCCCGCCGTGTTCGTACTCGTCGCCCTCCTCGGGGTCGGGCACGCGCTGTTTCTGTATCGGTCCTGGTCGTATGAGGTCCGCGAGGATTCGCTGTTTCTCGATCGGGGCGTGGTAACGCGAGTCAGGACCGTCGTGCCGTACGTCCGCGTCCAGCACATAGACACGAGCAAGGGGCCGATCGAGCGGGCGGTCGGACTCTCGACGCTGGTCGTCTATACTGCCGGGTCGCGTGGTGCTGACGTCACGATCCCCGGACTGCGACCCTGGGAGGCCAGCGACCTGCAGACGCGACTGAAAGCACTGGCGATCGAATCCGAGGGCGAGGACGCCGTCTGAACATGCAACTCGACCCACTCTCCATTCCCTACCGAGCGGTCGAAAGTGGCCTGCAGGTCGTCGTGGGGATCGCGATCGCGGGGATCGCCGGGGCCGGCTCGGTCGGCGGCGCGGAAGGGCTCGCCGTCTTCGGCGTGGTGTTGGTATTCGGTATCGGGCTGTCGCTGGGGTGGCAGGTCGCCTACGTCCGGCGCTTCGAGTACCGGCTGACCGAGGACACCTTCGACATCGACTCGGGCGTGATCTCCCGACGCGCCAGGGAGATCCCCTACGGTCGGATCCAGAACGTGGACATCCAACAGAACGTGCTCCAGCGCGCGCTCGGTATCGCCGAGGTGCGCCTCGAAACGGCGGGCGGCGGCCAGACGGAAGCACGCCTCAGATACGTCGATCTCGACGGCGCCCGACACGTCCAAGAGGAGGTCAGCCGCCGCAAGCGCGGCGAGCACGGCGAGCACGGCGACGGTGAGTCACCGGCGACCGAGCGCGAGACAAGGCTGTTCGAACTCGACGACCGAGAGCTGGTAGTCCTGGGGATCGTCTCGATGGACTTGCGCTTGCTGTCGCTCATCGCCGTCCCCTTGTCGTTCGTCGGGCCGTCGGTGCTGTCCGACTTCGCGCCGACGGCGACCGCGTCGCTTGCGATCATCGCACTCGGCCTGCTCGGTCTCGTCGTCGCCTCGGCGCTGGTCAGCGGCGCGTTGTCGATGGCCAGATACTACGGGTTCGTCCTCACCGACCGCGACGAGGAGTATCGCTACGAGCGGGGGTTGCTCCAGCGGTTCAGCGGTTCGATCCCCAAGGACAAGGTCCAGACGATCACGCTCTCGGAGAACGTCCTCGCACGTCGGCTCGGCTACGCCAGTCTCTCGATCGAGACGGCGGGCTACGCCGGGACAGGCCAGGGAACGACGGGATCACAGTCTGCGATCCCGATCGCCGAGCGCGAGCACGCGATCGAACTCGCCGGCCGGATCGAAGACTTCGACGCCCTGGCGTTCGAACGGCCGCCCAAACGTGCCAGGGAGCGCTACGCTGTCCGGTACACGCTCGTGGTGGCTGTCCTGCTCGCGATCGCGTACGGGATCGTCCGGCTGACGCCGCTTTCGTTCCCGTGGTACGCGCTCGCCGGCGGCGTCGTCCTCGTTCCCGTCGCAGCCCACCTCAAGTGGCACCACCGTGGCTATCGCCTCGAAGAGGGCCACGTCATCACGCGCAACGGCTTCTGGTCGCGTCGGATCACGATCGTCCCGATCTACCGGATTCAGACGCTGGTTACCGCCGAGACGGTCTTCCAGCGCCGGCGCGACCTGGCGACGCTCATCGTCGACACCGCGGGCACGTACACCCTCGTCGGCGACGACGCCAAGGCAGTCGACATCGACGTCTCCGAGGCCGACCGACTCCGCGAAGAACTGGACGAGGACCTCCAGGAGGCGGTCGTCGAGTATCGCCGCCAGCGCGAACGTGACAGGGTCGCCGCGTCGAGCGAGACTGTCTCGGACGAGCCGGATGTCGGATCGGTTGGCGGCTAGAGCTTTTGTCCCCTGGCCCGGTATCGGCAGTCATGCTCGTACGGGAACTGATGACGTCTGACGTGGTCACGTGTCCCGAAGATGCGACACTCACGGTCGCAGTCGGGGAGTTGCTCGACCACGGCGTCGGCTCGGTGATCCTGACAAGCGAGGAGGGACACCCGACGGGGATCGTCACCGAGACCGACGCCCTGCGGGCGGGCTATCGCACCGACCGGCCGTTCTCGGATATCCGGGTAACTGACCTCTCACACGGTGCGGTCATCACCGCATCGCCGGACGAGACAGTCCAGCACGTCGCCCGCCGGATGGCAGCCGAGGGGGTCAAGAAGGTCCCGGTCATGGACGGCGTCGACCTGCTCGGGATCGTCACGCTGACAGATATCGTCTGGCACCTCTCGGATATCCGATCGGAGGCCGCAGAGATCGCCGAGATGAATCCGGGATGGGGTCCGAAGTGACGCCCTCGCTCATGCTGTCGGCACTTTCTTTGTGCCTGGGTCGTATGCCCGGATATGTACGCCGTCGTCGGGTGCAGCGATTGCAGTGCACTGTGGATCGTCGAGGGACGACCCGAGACGACCCAGTGTCCCCGGTGTGGCACTCGCAGACAGTTCGACCGACTCAAGCAGTTCGTCACGACTGAGGACCCGGATCACGCCAAACAGGCCCGGGCGGCGATGCTGGCCGAACGCCAGGAGCTGGGTGAAGCGTTTGCCGACCTCGAGGACTTCGCGAGCATGGGCGATCGACTCGACGACGCGGGAATCGACGACGAGACGTACCTCGATTCGTCGGGCGTCGATCCGGACGCCGCCGCGCAGGCGGGCGAACGCGCCGAACGAGGTCGAGGCGGCTCGCGCAGTCGCAAGGAGATCGTCATAGACGCACTGGACGAATGTGCGGAACCGACCGAAGACGCGATCGTCGCGTACGGACAGGAACACGGCGTCGGCCAGAACTACGTCGAGCGCGCGCTCGAAAAGCTACGCCAGGCCGGCGAGATTACCGAATCGAACGGGGTCTACCGACGCCTCTAGCTGCCGTCAGAGACCCGGGCCACGGTCGGCGACTCGCCGGATTCTGACACTGTCCATCAACCTTCAAATATATCGAGAGTGAACACCCACCAATGGTATTTCGCCTCTCTGCAGACGGGCGCGACTTCGCTCTCGGCAGCGGTGCCAGCGTCGTCGGGTTCCTGTTCGGGCTTGCGCTGCTGGCCGTGGCTGCGACCCGACGGATCGACCTGCTTGACCGACCAGTCGTGGTCGTCGCGTTCGTGAGCGTCGCGTTCGCGTTCGGCGTCGTCGGCCTGTACGACAACGTCGCGCTCGGAGTGCCGAGACGCGGCGCCGCACATCTCGTCTCCGGGGCCGCCCTCGTTCTCGCGTTGCTCGCCCCCTACGGTCGTTCGAGTATGCTGTTCGTCCTCACGGCTTCGCTCTCTTTGCTCGCCAGCGCGAGCTATCAGCTCGCGCTCGTGGTCGGTCTCTTCGAGGCCGACGAACAACCCGCCGACGAACTCGAATCATGACAGCCGGAGCGCGTCTCTGGCTCGATGTCGCGAGCGGAGTCGTCGGCGTGCTGGCCGGACTTCTCGTCGTCGGGGCCGGACTGTTCGGGCCGCTGACTGTCGCCGGCGTCGACCTCGGCGTCACCGCAATGGGGCTTTTCGGTGCCGGCTTCAGCGCGATCGGTATCGGCCACCTGCGACTCGAGGCGCGTACCCGCGGACTCGGAGAACTGATCGCCGGTGCCGGTGCGATCGTCTTCGGACTGTCGTTTCTACTCGAACCATCGATCATCCCGTTTCTGGGCGGCGTGCTCGGACTCGCCTTCGGGGGCACGATACTGCTCGCGGAGAGTTTCGACCTGTCGGAGGCATGATCTCCGAGCGTCCGTTCCCGATGGCGTGCTGCCGGACGCTCACCGCCCGTGTTCGGCGTGGGCGCTCGCGAGATGCCGACCGGCCAGCGCGCCGAGCAACGAGAGTTCACCGGCCAGTGCGCCCGCCGCGAGCACCTCCGCGAGCGCGTCACCGTTGCTCCCGGGCGGATCGCCACCGCCAGCGAGTCCGAGTACGTCGAGCGCTTCCGACTGGGTCGGCAGACCCGTCCCGCCACCGACGGTTCCGACCGCCAGCGCCGGCAGCGTCACCGACGCGTACAGGCCGTCCTCGCGGGCTTCGACGCTCGTGATGGCGTGGGCCCCCTCGACGACCTGGGCGACGTCCTGGCCGAGCGCGAGGAAGGCCGCGCCGACGACGTTGGCGACGTGAGCGTTGAACCCCTGGCTGGCGGCCTTTGCGCTGCCGATCAGGTTCTTGCGCGTGTTGACTTCGGCGATCGCCTCCGGTGTCGTCCCGAATCGGTCCTCGATCACGGTCGTCGGGACGACGACGTCGGCGGCGACCGAACGGCCTCGTCCCTCGATGGCGTTGATCGCGGCGGGTTTCTTGTCGGTACAGAGGTTGCCCGAGACCGCCACCATCGACGCCGGCGTCTCGGCTTCGATCACCGCGGCGGCCGCCCGGGTCGCGATCGTGGCCATGTTCATGCCCATGGCGTCCTTGGTGTCGTAGACGAACCGGACGAAGACGCTGTCGCCGACGACGTATGGGGTGGCTTCACGCAACTCGCCGTGGCTGGTCGTCGCCTCGGCGGCATCGGCCAGCCGGTCGGCGCTGGCACGAACCCAGTCGGCGACCGCCGCGGCCTCCTGGACGTCGCTCGTCTCGAAGACGGGTGCGCGAGTCATCCCGCGTTTCAGCACGGACGTGTTTGCGCCGCCCGCGTCCCTGATCGCGCCGGCACCGCGGTTGACGCTCGCGACCAGCGCGCCCTCTGTCGTGGCAAGCGGGAGGTAGAACGATCCACTCGTGGCCTCGCCGTCGACGGGGAGCGGGCCGGCGACGCCCAGCGGGACCTGTACCGCCCCGACCATGTTCTCGATGTTCGACTCCGCCCGGTCGGCCGAGAACGCGTACTCGCCGATCGTCTCGAGGTCGACGCCGAGTTCTTCGGCGAGCAGGCGCCGGCGGGCCGCGGCGGCGGTGTCGGCGTCGGCGTGAGCTTCCAGTTCGTACAGTCGAAGGTCGCCCGATCTGACGCGCTCGACGAGCGTCTCGGCGTCTGTCATATCCTCCAGTTGTCGGGGACTCACCTAACGGTTATCCCCGATGCGACGATACGCCACCGACGGCGACCCGCACATCGTCCCCCGGCGGGCGATCGAGTAGGCGAGCTCGTCTTCGCTGCCGACGCTTCCGTGTCAGCGCCGAGTCGATTTCGAGGTATTCAAACCGCTCCCTGGAGTAGACGCCTGCATGGACGCAGACGAGACACGAGACAACGTCGTCCCGGGGACCGACGAGGAACTCGACACCCCGGACGTTCGCGGCTACGACTTCCGCGGGGAGTTCGACTTCGAGGAGATGATGGACGCCTACGCGACGACTGGCTTTCAGGCGACACAGCTCGCCGAAGCGATCGACATCGCCGAGCGCATGCAACAAGAAGACGCCGAGATCTATCTCACGTTCACCTCGAACATCGTCTCTTCGGGGCTGCGCGAGGCCGTCGCGTACCTGATCCGCGAGGGGTACGTCGACGTCGTCATCACGACCTCCGGGTCGCTGACCGAGGACGTCATCAAGACCGCAAAGCCGTTCAAAATGGGCGAGTGGGAAGCCGACGAGGCCGAACTGCGCGAGCAGGGGATCAACCGCCTCGGCAACATCTTCGTTCCCTCCGACCGATACGTCTGGCTGGAGGAGTACCTCTATGACTTCTTCGACGACTTCTTCGCCGAAGAGAAGATCCGGACGCCGACGGCGTTCGCCCGCGAACTGGGCGAGACCCTAGAGGACGAGGACTCGGTACTCAAACAGGCCGCGGACAACGACGTGCCGGTCTACTGTCCGGCGCTGACCGACGCCGAGGTCGGCAACTTCCTGTACTACTACCGCCAGGCCTACGACTCCGAGGTCGGCATCGAGATCCTCGACGACTACGACGCCCTCATCGAGGACGGCCTGCTGGCCGAGAAGACCGGGCTGATCGCCGTCGGTGCTGGCGTGCCGAAACACCACGCGATCATGACGAACCTCTTCCGTGGCGGCGCGGATTACGTCGTCTACATCTCGACCGGGATGGAAGGCGACGGCTCGCTGTCCGGTGCGCCCCCGAGCGAAGCGGTCTCGTGGGGCAAAATCAAAGCAGACGAGGAGACCAACTACACGCTGGTCGAAGCCGAGGCGACGCTGGTCTTCCCGTTGCTAGTCGCGAGCGCGTTCACAAAATGACGAGAGATTATCCGACAGTAATATGATACTGTACGAATCTATGGGTGTCTAATACACCATCGTCGA
>JBMCBU010000041.1:0-11814 GCA_048623335.1 Halapricum sp. | reverse complement strand
AGGTCAGAGGGATTCGCGTAGAAACCCATCGATTCCTCTCGGGAAAGCGATATTCCTCACCCGATCGGAGGTGGTATTGCTCCGATCGGCTACGCGAATCACTATCAGTGCAGCGTCCGGTTTTGCTCTTCGAGACCGCGATCCTCTTTGGTCGTCGGTCCCGGGGCGGCCTCCACCTCGACGTCCGAGGGGTCCTCTCCGACGTAGATGACGTTCGGATCGGAGGCGTTCTCGCGAAGGACGAACGTGTCCTCGGGGTACTCTTCGAGGTACTGCTTGGGACCGGCCTCGGAGTCGTCGAGTTCGCCGAGTTTCTCCTGGAGGTACTGCCGCGGCGCGCTTTCGGGGTCGTTCATGTCGCCGAACTGGATCGCGTCGACCGGACAGACGTCCTCGCAGGCGGTCGTCGAACCGTCCTGGTCGTCGTCGAATTCGCGGTGGGCACAGAACGTACACTTGCTGCAGGAGCCGTCCGGCGGCGTGCCCGCGATCCAGCGATCGTCGTCGTCGTCTTTCTCGTCTTCGAACTCCGCGGTGACGTCGTCGAGGATCGGATCGTAGTCGTCGTGTTCGTCGGGATTGGCAAGGTAGTCTGGCGGTCCCTCGTGGACGAAGGCGTTGACGTGGTACGGACAGGCCACTTCACAGTAGGCACAGCCCAGACACGTGTCGTAGTCACACAGGACGCGGCCGTTCTCGGTCGTGAACCGGGAGTTGTTCGGGCACACCTCGATACAGGGCGCGTCGTCGCAGTGCATGCACGGTCGCGGCACCGAGTCGACACCGTTCTCCTCGTTCGGCGCGCCCTCGTACTCCGTGTCCTCGCGACGGTAGCGGAAGACGTCCTGCCAGAAGTGCCCCTCGGGCGTGTTGTTCTCCTCCTTGCAACCCTGGACACACCGCAGACACTTGATGCAGGTCTCGGTGTCGATGACCATTCCCACCTGCGTGTCGCCGCCTTGCTGCGCTGCCGCAGTGCCACCCGTGCCGGAGACGAACTCGCCGGCCATGCTGCTGCCGGCGCCGGCCACGGCCGCGCCCGTCGCGAGCGCGCCGGTCGCCTTGAGCATGTCCCGTCGGGACGCCTTGCTCTCGGTCGGCGGGACGCCTGGCGTCGCTTCGGTCCCGGCCCGCGAGTCGGCCTGCAGGTCGACGCCGAACTCCTCGCGGACGTCGTCGACGTACTTCTCCTCGAAGGCCGCCCGCGAGAGCTCGTCGTTCGAGACGCGGCGCGCGTCCCGCGCCATCTTCTTGCCGAGTTCGGTGTCGAACTCGACGTCCGCAAGTCGTTCCTCGGCCCGGTCCTCGATGTCGTCTAGGTCGTAGTTGTCGCTCATGGTAATCACACTCCGAAAAGCGGCACGTTCAGTGCCGCGTAGATGATCGTCAGCCGAAGCATCAGGCCGCCGAAGATGACGAAGCCGAACTTCGCCGTGTAGCCGGCGGTCGCAAATCGTTGCAGTCGCGGGTTGTCGTGCAGGTCGTAGCGCCACTCGACCGCCAGCAGACCGGCGGAGATCGCAAGCGGCACCAGTAGGCCGAGGGCGACGACGCCGCCCCAGAAGATCAGGCTCCCCTCCGTCAGGAGGTATCGCTGGGTCTCGACGGCGGTCGCGTTGCCGTTGACCAGCGTCGCCAGCAGCATGTAGATGACGACCATCTCGGCGAGGATGATCACGTCGTCGGCGACGCTGAACATCGTGACGCCGGTGTCGGTGACGCCTTTCGTGAGCGTCGTCACGCCGACGGCAGCCGCGATCCCCATCGAGAGGCCACTCGCGAGGAACAGCGGCGGTAGCCACGTCGCGTCCCACATCGGCACGACCGTCGAAGAGGCGCTGAGCAGCAGCGCCGTGTAGACGATCAGCAGGACGCCGACGAGCGCGCCGAAGCCGTTGAGTCCGCGTCGGACGGCCTCGCTGGGCCGGGTCGTGTCCGCGACCGTGTCGATCAACTCGGTGACCGGCGACAGCGCGTCACCGGGGATCGAGAAGCCCCGGCCGGCACCGAACCCGAGCCAGAGCATCTGCAGCATCGACAGGACCATAAACAGGACGATCACCCACACACCGATGGTCATCCACGAATCGAAGTTCGTGAACAGCCAGATCATGATCACGTGCAGGGGCTCGCCGAGGTGAAAGAGTAGAATGGGGCCGCCGATCGCCAGTGCGACCAGGCCGAGCACGACGCCCCAGCGGGCCGTCGTCAGATACCCCTCACGGCGGGACGGGTCGCGAACGCTCAGGAAGTCCGCGACCGCGCCAGTGACGTACGCGCCGCCGGCGAGCCCGCCCAGGAACAGGTAGATCCCGATCGACAGGCTCCAGAACTGGCTGGGCAGCAGGGGGCTTACGGCCGTCATCGCGCGCCCTCCCTATCCGCGCGTGCTCGTCGCCACGATACGTCGACAGGTGGAATCCGGTTCGCTGCTTGTACGCACCACTTCATACACGTATATCAGACCCACCCAATGATACGGGTGTATATTCATTTTACAGCTTTTTATATACTCCCGAGCGGAACGGGATCGGTATCGGCGACAGGAATCGCGAAAACAGGCCGTCAGATCTCGTCGGCTTCGTCTTTCGTACCGGTCGTCAGCGAGAAGTCGTCACGCGGATAGCCCACGCAGGTCAGCACGTATCCTTCCTGGATCTGTTCGTCGCTGAGGTAGTCGTTGCCGTCGTGTTCGACCAGTTCGGACCCGTCGCCGTCGACCTTGGAGGTACACTCGCCACAGACGCCGACTTCACACTGTTTTGGCAGCTCCCAGCCCTCGTCTTCCCCGGCGTCGAGGAGCGTCTCGTCGCTCGCGACGTCGATGGTTCCGCCCTGCTCGATGTATTCGACGCTGTAGCTCTCGGTTTCGTCGGATGTGGTAGTCTCCTCGGGCGGCGTCTCGGTCTCCTCGCCGGGAGTGTAGGAGTCGGCCTCGTCTTTCACGTCCGTCTCGATCGAGAAGTCTGCCCGCGGGTATCCCACGCAGGTCAGCACGAACCCGCCCTCGATCTGTTCGTCGCTGAGGTAGTCGTTGCCGTCGTGTTCGACCAGTTCGGACCCGTCGCCGTCGACCTTGGAGGTACACTGCCCGCAAACGCCGACCTCACACTGTTTCGGAAGTTCTAACCCCTCGTCCTCTCCGGCCTCCAGCAGCGTCTCGTCGCTGGCAATGCCAATGGTTGTCTCCTCGTTGAGGAACTCGATGTCGAACTCCTCGGCCCCGCCAGGTGTGGTCGTTCCGTCGGGCGTGGTGTCGTCCGTCGTCTCCTCGTACGGTGTCGGTTCGCCGGGGCGCGGGCCGGTTTCGCTCCCGTCGCCGAGGATGCCGAGACATCCTGCCGTCGCGAGCGCGCTCACGCTCGCCGTGCTCGCGAGCAGTCGTCGGCGCACGGCGCTGTCAAGTCCCTTCGAAGAGTCGCTGTCGGGCGCTGGCTCTTCGTCACTGTCGTCGGTCGCGTGACGTCCGTCCATGTAGATCGATACGGCCATCCCCCGGATCCAAATTGGGATTGAATATACAGCTATTTAAATAGCACTCGCGTGCGATGCGGTCGTTGCCGACGACAACAGGATTAGGTGCGGTCGCGCACATCTCCGACCATGGTGTCGACTACTCCGTCAGAGGCCTTCGAGGAGATCTCCGCGCACGACTCGAAGTCACTGTTCAAGCCGAAGGTGGTCTCGCTGGTCGTGACCGACAGCCCGGAGACGGGGCCGAACCTCATGACCGCATCCTGGTGGATGCTGGCCGGGTACGATCCGCTGCGCTACCAACTGGCGGTCAGCCACAAGACCTACACCCACCAGATCATCGAGGAAAGCGGTGAGTTCGTGTTGGCGGCACCCTCCACCGAGATGATCGACGCGGTTGCCGTCTCGGGACAGGTTAGCGGTCGTGACGTGGACAAGCTCGCGTATCTCGACCTCGATACCGTCCCCGGAAAGCACGTCGACGTGCCGTTGCTCGCGGACGCGGTCGGCAACATCGAGTGTTCGGTCCTGGATTCGTTCACCTTCGAGAACTGCACGTACTACTTCGCCGAAGTCGAGACCGCACACGTCACCCGCGGCGGGCTCGACGGGCGCGTCCTGTCACTGGACGACGCGGACGTCCTGGCGTACATGGGCAGCGACTGGGCGGACGACGACGAGGAGACGAAATCACGCTACTACGCGGCACTGAGTGACGACGACCTGCGACGGTATCCGGGCGACAAGGTGCAGCGTGCGATGCCGGACACCGAACGGCGAGACCGATAGACACCGCTCTGTGCTCGCGTGCGCAGGCGTCGTCAGCGCGCAGCTAGTCGTCGTCGGCAGCCGGCTGGACGACGCCTCGATCCGCACGCGGCCCCTGCAGCTCGACGTCCGGCAGTAGATCACGCAGGTACTCACCCGTATAGGAGTCCTCGTGGCGGGCTACCTCCTCGGGCGTGCCGGTCGTGACGACCCCGCCGCCGTTCTCGCCGCCCTCCGGCCCGAGATCGACGATGTGGTCGGCGTTTTTCACCAGGTCGAGTTCGTGCTCGATGACGACCACGGTGTTACCGTCCTCGGTCAGCCGGTGGAGGACGTCGATCAGCTTGCGCTCGTCTTCGGGATGGAGACCGGTCGTCGGCTCGTCGAGCAGATAGAGCGTCTCGCCCGAGTCTTTCTTGCCGAGCTCCTCGGCGAGCTTGATCCGCTGGGCCTCCCCGCCCGACAGCGTGGTCGAGGGCTGACCCAGTCGCATGTACCCCAGGCCGACGTCTTTCAGCAGTTCCAGCCGGCGACGGATCCCCGAATGGCTCTCGAAAAAGTCGTAGGCTTCGTCGACGCTCATCCCCAGGACGTCCGAGATCGTCTTGCCCTTGTAGGTAACTTGGAGGGTCTCGTCGTTGTAGCGGTCGCCGCCACACTCCTCGCAGGGCACGTAGACGTCGCTGAGAAAGTTCATGTCGATCTTGACCCGCCCCTGGCCACCACAGGCCTCACACCGTCCGCCCTTGACGTTGAAGGAGAACCGCCCCTTCTCGTAGCCGCGCTGTTTGGCGAGTTTCGTCTCCGCGAACAGCTCCCGGATGTGATCGAAGACGTTGGTGTAGGTCGCGGGGTTCGAACGGGGCGTGCGGCCGATCGGCGACTGGTCGATCAGCCGGACGGTCTCGATCTCCTCGATCCCTTCGATGTCGTCGTGTTCGCCGGGATTGACGTCGGTGTCGTTCATCCGCCGGACCAGCCCCTTGTAGAGCACCTCGTGCATCAGCGTGGACTTGCCCGACCCCGAGACGCCCGTGATCGCGGTAAACGTGCCGAGCGGGATCGACACGTCCAGATTTTTGAGGTTGTGCTGGCGAGCACCCCGAATCGTCAGCCGACCGTCGGCCTCCCGGCGCGAGTCTGGCACCGGAATCGACCGCTCGCCGGCGATGTACTCGCCGGTGATGCTCTCCTCTGTGTCGATCACCGCCTCGATCGAGCCGTTGACGACGACCTCGCCGCCACGCTTTCCCGGTCCGGGCCCCATGTCGACGATGTTGTCCGCCCGGTGCCAGGTCTCCTCGTCGTGTTCGACCACCAGCAAGGTGTTTCCGATGTCGCGCAGCTCTTCGAGGGTGTCGAGCAGGCGGTCGTTGTCCCGCTGGTGGAGCCCGATGGAGGGCTCGTCCAGGACGTACAGGACCCCGACCAGCCCGCTTCCGATCTGGGTTGCCAGCCTGATGCGCTGGCTCTCCCCGCCCGACAGCGTCGCCGCCTCTCGATCGAGCGTGAGGTACTCCAGCCCGACCTCCTCCATGAATCCGAGGCGGGCACGGATCTCTTTGAGGATTTCCTCGGCGATCTTGGTGTCGCGGTCGTCCAGGTGCTCTTCGATACCTTCGAAGTGTTCGAGAGCGTCACCGATGGACATCCGGTTGACCTCCGTGATGGCAGTTCCATCCACGAGGACGGCCCGCGATTCCGCCTTCAGGCGCGTGCCCTCACAGGCGGGACAGGTCGTCGTCGCCATGTACTCCTCGATGTGCTCGCGGGCCCGATCGGAGTCGGTCTCGACGTGACGGCGTTCGAGGTTGTTGATGACGCCCTCGAAGCGTTCGGTCTTCTCGCGAGTGCCGTTCTTGGTCGTCCACTGGAAGTGGACTTGCTCGTCGGTGCCCCAGAGGAACTGTCGGCGGATCTCTTCGTCTAATTCCTCGAAGGGCGTCTCGACGGAGACGCCGAAGTGCTCGGCGACGTTGTCGATCTGCCGGGAGTAGTAGGTCCGGTTGTAACTCCAGGGCTCGAAGACGTCCTTGAGCGGCTTGGACGGATCGGTCACGACCAGTTCGGGGTCGACCTCCTTGGTCTCGCCGATGCCCTCGCACTCGGGGCAGGCCCCGTGCGGGGAATTGAACGAGAAACTCCGGGTCTCGATCTCGGAGATGTCGATCCCACAGTGGGTACACGCGAGGTCTTCGGAGAACTCGACGACGAGGCGCTCGCGGTCGCTGTGGTCCGGACTCTCCCCGGTCCCCGCGAGATCACCTGTCGAGCGGGCGCTCGCCCCGCCCAGTTCGACGTCCTCGGGCGGATCCGGCAGGATGACCTTGAGGATCCCGCCGCTCTCTTCGAGGGCGGTCTCGACGGAGTCGGTGATACGGGAGCGGGCCTCCTCGCTGACTTTCACGCGGTCGACGATCACGTCGATCGTGTGGTCGTAATTTTCGTCCAGCTTCGGCCTGTCGATCGTCAGATCGTACTCCTCGCCGTCGACCTCGACGCGGGCGTACCCCTCGCTGACCAGGTCGTCGAACCGATCCTCGAAGGCCCCCTTCTGGTCGCGGACGATCGGCGCGGCCAGCTTCGCGCGAGTCCCCTCGGGCAGCTCGAGGATCCGACGGACCATGTTCTGGGCCGATTGCTCGCCCACTTCGCGGCCACACTCCGGACAGTGGGGCACGCCGATCCGGGCGTACAGCAGCCGCAGATAGTCGTGCAGTTCGGTGACGGTCCCCACGGTCGAGCGGGGGTTGTTGGCGGCGTTCTTCTGATCGATCGAAATCGCGGGGGAGAGTCCCTCGACGCTCTCGACCTGTGGTTTGTCCATCTGGCCCAGGAAGTTGCGGGCGTAGGCCGAAAGCGACTCGATATAGCGGCGCTGGCCCTCGGCGTAGATCGTCTCGAACGCCAGCGACGACTTGCCCGAGCCGGAGAGGCCGGTGACGACGGTCAGCTCCTCGCGCGGGATCTCGACGTCGACGTCCGTGAGGTTGTGTTCCTCGGCGCCGCGGACCTCGATGACGTCCTTGCTCATTCATCCCGTCTCACGGGAGCGACCACCGAAACCCTGTCGGTTCCCCCGGACGTGCTGCTCCGACGAGCGGTCCCAAAGTGGTTTGGTACCGTTTTCAATCCCTATGCAGCCAACACAACAGACAGGCTGTCCGCATGATCCACTCCGAAACAGACGTGACTGTTTCCGCTTCGCCCCGGACCGCGTTCGCGTTCGTCGCGGATCCGTACAACCTCGTCAAGCTGATCCCGGGGCTGATCGCAGTGAGCGACGTCAGCGAGCGCGCGGACGGCACCAGGCGTGGCCGCTACGAGTACAAGATGGCGGGCGTCTCGCTGACCGGCTCTTTCGAGGATAGCCAGTACGAAGAGCCGGCACTGCTTGTGCGGTCGCTCAGTGGCGCGATCGAGGGAACCTGGCGCTACCGGTTCGAAGAAGCCCCCGGCGGGACGACCATCTCCCATGCGACGAAACTCGAGTTTCCCGAGACAGTTCTCGACCGACTGCCCGAACTCGCCGCCCAGGCGTACGTCGACGGCGAACTCCGGACGGCGATCGCCACGCTGCGAGCCTTTCTGAATTATACCGACGGACGGATGCCCTGATACGTTCAGCTGACGCAGTCTCGTCCTACTGTCTGTGAATTTTTCGTACGTGCTTCCTCACTTCGGGGTGTCGACCCCCCTCGGGACCGTGTAGCCGGCAGTCTCAACTCTCGCCACGATCGGACGCCCGGTGTTCGCTGATGAGGCGATCGACCATCTGCTGGCTGCGCTCGCGCTTGCGCTCTTGGACCCACTCCTCCCACGTCTCGATGGCGGCATCGACCTCGCGCTCGCGGGCGACTGCGAGTTCGTCGACCTCCTGGACGGTCACCATCTCGGCGTCCGCAACCGGAACGCGTTCCTCGAACAGCACCTCGTCGGAGGCGTCCGAGAGCCCGCCGTTGCGCAACACCAGCCGGGGTTCGATCTCCGCGAGTCGCTCGGCGGTCGCACGGCCCGCGCCGGTGGCGTCCCGGAACATGATCACGTCGCCGCTCGCGAGGCCGAACCGCTCGTCAGCGTCGACGATTGCCTCTGTCGTGAACTTCTCGACGACCTTGACCGGGACCAGCCCCTCGCGCTTCTCGGAGACGTCCGCGAAGTTCGAGTGATCGAGCTTCCAGAGAGCCTTCAGCCGTTCGAGCTTTCCTTCGAGTTCGTCGACGCGCTCGCGCTCGTCTTCGAGTTCCCGCTCCAGGCGGTCGTTCTCCCGTTCGAGACGGGTGACTTCCCGCCGCTTGCGCGCCTCGGTCCGCTGTTCGCTTCTGGCCGCTTTGAGTTTCCGTTCGTATTGTTCGAGGTGGTCGTTCTTGGTTGCGATCGTGTCTTTCAGATCATCGTTGTGTGACTCCAGTCGCTCGATACGAGCCTCAAGACGCTTGATCTTCTTCTCTTCGGCCGTCAGCTCCCGCGGCTCGTGAGTCGTCGTGTCGTCCCCGCCGTCGTCTTCCTCGTCCCGGCGGGCGGCCAGCGCGCTCTCGACGGAGTGCTCGCCGGCGACCACGTCGGCGACGATGGGGCCGACCTCCGCGTCGGGCGGGACCTTCGTCGCGACCCGATCGATCTGATCCTCGTGGTCGTCGTAGGCCGACAGCGCCGCCGCCAGCGCGTCGCGTTCGTGGTCGTTGTCGTAGGGAACTTCGCGAGTGCGGTGCTGTTTCTCGTCGACCGGCAGGTCCGAATCGGGGACCCAGCCCGCGGCGTCGAAACTGCGCCGGAGTTTCTCGACGGTGTTCGGCATGGGCGTCACGTCGGCGGCGACGACGACCGGCCGGCCGCGCTCGACGATCCACTCCGTGACGGCGGCGGTGTCGTCGGTTCGCGTCGAGTAGACGTCCAGCACTGAGCCGTCCAGGCCGACGATCGCGACGGCCGTGGTCGTTCCGGGATCGACGCCGACCAGTACGTGATCGCGGCGCTTGGCGAGCGGGCGAAACTCGATTCCGTCCCGTCGCATGCGCTCGATCTCGATGCGGGTGTCGCCGTTGCGGTGCTCGGAGACTGGAATCTCGGCCGGCCGCCCCTCGACTTCGAACACGGCGTTGGCGTAGCCGCCGTACTTCTCCGTGACGTCTTTTTCGTATTCGAGCCCGGCCGCGTCGAGTTCTGACTCGACCTCTCGGGCGGTGGTTTTGACCGCACCGTGGATCCGGCGCGTGTAGCGGTCTTCCGAGAAGCCGCCACCGCCGCCGGTCGAGCGACCGCGGGCGACTTTGACTTCCGTCGTGTCCGTGAACGCCGAGACCTCGTAGCCGACGTTCGCGGCCGCCAGCCTGGCGGCGGCTTCGGCTTCGGCCATCGGTTTCTTGTCGTAGGGGACGCCGTGGCGCTTCGCGACACGCGACAGCGGTTCGGGTCGCTCGTCGCCGGTGACCTGCACGAGCTTCGTCTCCGAGGGGAGTTCCCGCAGGAACCCGACCAGCGCGTCCTTGTCGCTGGCCAGTTCGTACATGTTGTCCGTGGCGACGATCGCTGGCTCTTCGCTCTCGATGAGTCGCCGGAGCTTCCGGTAGGAGACGACGTCTCGTTCGATGGTCTCTCCGTCGAAGGTCACGAGCGCATAGGAGGGCGCGTCCCCGCGGACGTCACCGCTCTGGACGTCCACGCCGAACACGAGCGCGTCGAGGGCGCTTGTTCGCGTGCTCACGAGTTCCCGTAGGGGCCCGGTAGATTATAAACCCCTTGCGGCAACACGTGGTGAAGGCACGACCGGTCTCCACACCGGCAAACAGGACGGCTTTTGCTTTTGGGTAGCCGATCTATCGGTATGTCCCTTCACAGCACACCGGACGCCACGGCGGGCGGTGGGACGCTGCCGTCGGTCGTCCCGTTCGCTCTCTCGCCGCTGACCCGACAGTATGAGCAGTCCCCTCGGTGAACGGGTTGTCGAAGCCGACGAATCGACGTGTCGCGGCGAGTTCGAGTACGTTGGTGGTTGCTGGTCGCTGTCGGTGTTCGACGTGACCGACTACACCGTCGTGTTGCGCGTTCGAACTCCCGTCGGGCTCCATCGATTTCACGGCGCGATCCGGGCCGATTTCGAAGCCATCGAGTCGAAACTCGACGCCGCCGACGGCTGGCAGCGCCGGCAGTCGTGCGGACCGTCCCGACGCCAGTAACGCTTAGTGGCCACGCCGAGAATACCGATGAGGTATGGACTACACCACACTCGGCTCGACCGGCGTCACAGTGAGTCGGATCGCCCTCGGGTGCATGAGTTTCGGATCGAGTGACGAGTGGATGCTCGACGGGAACGAGAGCCGCGAACTCATCGAGCGCGCGATCGATCTGGGGATCAACTTCTTCGATACCGCCAATGTCTACTCGAACGGTGAGAGCGAGGAGATCCTCGGGGACGTGCTCGCGGAGTACGACCGCGACCAACAGGTCGTCGCCACGAAGGTCTTCGGCGAGATGGATCCTGACAACCCCAATTCGCAGGGTCTCTCTCGGAAGACGATCGAGCAAGAACTGGCGAATTCGCTGGACCGACTCGGTATGGAGACGGTCGATCTCTATCAGATTCACCGCTGGGACTACGACACGCCCATCGAGCAGACGCTACGAGCGCTCGATGACGCTGTCCGCAGCGGACAGGTACGACACGTCGGCGCGTCCTCGATGTGGGCCTACCAGTTCGCCGAGGCGCTCCATACAAGCGATCGGCTCGGACTGGAGCGCTTCGCGACGATGCAGAACCTCTACAATCTCGTCTACCGAGAGGAGGAACGCGAGATGCTCCCACTCTGTGACCGCGAGGGGATCGGTGTCATGCCCTGGAGTCCGCTCGGAGCTGGCTTTCTGACTCGGCCACACGAGGCGTTCGAGCAGACCACGCGTGGCGAACACGAGAGTTCGATCGGTCGCCCCTATCCGGAGGGCGGCGGCCGGGAGATAAACGAGCGCGTTCAAGAACTCGCCGAGGAGAAAGACGTGAAGATGGCCCAGATCGCGATGGCCTGGCAGTTCCACAAGGACTGGGTGACCGCGCCGATTGTCGGAACCTCCAGCATTGAACACCTCGAAGACGCCGTCGAAGCGCTGGGGATAGACCTGACCGACAGCGAGATCGAGTATCTCGAAGCACCCTACGAGCCAGTGACGATATCCGGTCACGAGTGACACTGACACAACGTCAGACTCCCTCCTGGCATGGCCCTGTTGGTGACTATTGTGGCGATTTACCGACACGACTGCACGCCGGACGACTCGCGGCGCTCGACTTCCGAGCCCTCGTTCATGCCATTCACGAGGACGACATCGTGCGGTCGATCCGGCACAGACGTAGAGTAATCACTACGAAACCGGAAAGCCGACTCCGAACAGGGATCGCTACGGGTTCGCTCCTGCGCCGATCACCACGAATGCAACGGCGCCAAGACCAATCTCGCCAACGACCTGCAGACCGACATCGAGTCTGTCGAACCGAAACTCGACGCCGTTGACGGCCGGCACTGCAGCGCGTCGGGGCTGGGCATAACTCTGTCGGCGCGATCACGTCTCCCGGCGTGTTTC
>JBMCBU010000040.1:0-11890 GCA_048623335.1 Halapricum sp. | reverse complement strand
GTCCAGGTGCATGTGCATACCGTTCCCTGTGGCAGTGTAAAAGATTACGGTAGCCGGGGTCCGAGCGAGAAGCACGACGAGGAGTTCACTGCCGACAGCAACGGATCAGGATTAGTGTGGAAATGTAGGGATATCTCTCGGGAGGTCGACATCCATCATCCGGTCGGAGTGGGTATTCCTCCGACCGGCGACGCTAATTCGGATAAATATCTTCGACCGAGAGCGCCGTCTCGTCGTACCGGAGGTCGTCGATGCGTCCCTGAAATCGATTCAGGCCGCCGTGACCGCTGTATTCCCGTCCAATATAGGTCATCGCATCGTCATCGAACGAGACGGTCGTCGCAGACACGGATCGTTCGGCGAGCACCGCCCCATCGAGAACCCATCGCACTGTCCCACTGTCGAACACGACCGCGACGTGATGGAACTCCGTGGCAGGGTAGGAAAGACCCAGATGCGGGGAGGTGGCGTGATACGACGAGTCACCGTCACCGACGTACACTCCCAACCTGTCGTTGTTCCAGCCCGAGAGGCCATGATCGAACAGAATGCCGTGTGTCGAGTTACTGCCACCGTCCTTGCCGAACGAGAGGATCCCTCCGCTTGCCTCCGTTTCGGGTCGGATCCACGCGGAGATCGTGAATTCCGAGACCGTGTGATCGCCGATGGTCGGCGCGCGGAGCGACCCGTCCCCGGACAGTTCAATCGCGCTCCCGTCGACACCATCGACCCACTGCACATCGGATAGTCGGGCGTGGCGACCTCCCGCCCGGTCGTAGGCCCACTCGCCGGAGCCCTCCTCGAACGACCAGTACGCGGTCGCGTCGTGCTCGAAGTCGGAAATCAGACGCCCCTTACGAACGTCCGAGACAGACACGTCCACGGACCGAGAGCCGACATCGTAGCGGCCAGGAAGCGGAATCGTCTCGTGGTAGACCCCATGGGAGGTGTTCATGTCGTGAGTAATCTGCAGAGGGTTCTCGCTGACTTCGACGTCGCCCTCGATTGCCACCGTCTCCCCGTCCGGGGCCGGACCTGTCACCTGCGCCCCCGGAACCAGCGTGTACACCCGCCGGGAGTCGTCCGCCGACGTCCAGACCGCCCGGTAATGGTCGGTCTCGATACCCAGGTTCTCGCTCCAGAGTCGCTCGTAGATCGTCTCGCCACCGGCGTCGATGGGGAGTTCGTCGCCGACCACGACGAACCCCACGCGGTCGCGCAGCCGTTCGTACCACTCCCCGCCGTCCGTCGACGTCACGAAGTCCTCGAAATTCGACTGAGCGTATCCGTAACTCCGGGATTCGCCGTTGACAAACCAGTTGTACACCCGGTTGCGCCCCCAGCGGCTGAACACGTAGTCGTCGGGGTACTCCCAGCCCTGCTCGTCGGCGTACTCGCGCATGAACGCCGCAGCCTCGTACATCGCGTCATCGATAGTCAACTGGGCGTGCTTGATCGGCGTCATCACGGCCCCGAGACTCCCGACACCCAGGCCGAGGCCGGCGGTATACAGTGCCTCCCGGCGCTCGGGCCACTCGAGGTCGTCGGGCCCTGCCCGCTCGGAACTCTCGTCCGGCCGACTAGATGGTCCCTGTGACCCGCCGACGTCACCGAACAGCTCGGGATATTCGGTCAGGTCGACCCAGGCGGCCAAGTGGACGAACCCGAGGCCGCCGAAGACGGCGACGAAAAGCGCCAGCTGTCCCGCGAACCGTGCCTGCACGATTCCCAACACGAGAAAGACCCAGGCGTACGCCGAGACGGCCAACAGCTCGGGCTCGTGGCGACGATAGCATCGCCAGCTCGCCCACGCCAGGTACGGTACGGCCAGAAACAGTGCGAACCCGAACAGAAAGACCGGCCCGACGAGACTACCGACTCGTCCGGAGACGATCGATGTGGTCTCGGCGATGCCCTCGGTCGTCAGCAGGAAGTCGATGCCGTCCATCAACTGTGCCGACAGCGACGGCAACAGCGTCCGTATCACGAAAACGCCAGCTATCAGTCCGCCGACCTCGGCGGCAACGACCGGTCGCACGCCGACCTCGAACCGCCGTGCGACCGCCCCCAGCGCGAGCACGCCGCCTGTCCCGGCGAGCAACAGTGCCGGAGTAGCCGCAACCTCGGTCGAGTGCCAGCCGAACAAGTGGTGCCCACCGGCGACGAGTGCCGCACCGACTCCGAGTCCAACGGCCAGTCCGGCACCCTCCCGGAGCGGCGACCGGCCGGCACGCACCCACGAGGGCACCACCAGCACCACGTAGGCTGCAAGCGGTACGAGCAACAGCGGCCCGGCGTCCCAGGCGAGCGTCTGCCCGCCCACGCCGACGCCTAGCGCGAGTGCCCACCCCCACGTCGCTCGGTCACGGACGTCCCGGTCGGCGAGCCCGACCACGGCCAGTGCCGTCAGCGCGAGCCAGGGGTAATCGAAGGCGTGGTGGTCGGCGAACCCGAGCCCGGTCCGGAACGCGTGGCCCGGCATGATCGCCAGCAGCGCAACGGCGGCGATCCCGGCCCGCCGATCGGCCGTCACCCGGACGGTCAGCACGTACACCACGAGTGCGGTCACGACCGCCGAGACGACCGGATACCACGCCAGCACGACATCGGCGGCCCCGCCGAACAGCGCCGAGACCCACCACAGCGTCGCGACCAACAGGGGTTCGCCGTGGGCGATTCCATCTGGAAGTTCCGACAGCGTCGAGAGATCCAGGATACCGCCGCTGTCGGCCAGCAACTGGTGAACGAGATAGCGATAGGCGTAGGGATCGTTTCCCGAGAGAACGACGTCACCGTTCTGGAAGACGGACGGGTAGGGCAAGAGACGAAAGAGCACGACCAGCGCGAGCGCCCCGGCCAGCCCGATGGCAGTCACGCGATCGACCTCCGGGGCCGAAACCGACAGATCGGTGAGGAGCGACGGGGACGCACCGGACTCCGAGTCGTCGTCCGCGACCGCGTCCGGATTCAGTGCCGCCTCGACGGCTCTCCGGTCGCGGAGCCGATACTCGCCGTCGGCCCTTTCGACGATCCCCTGCGAGACGAGTTCGCCGAACGTCCCCGAATCGAGCGGGATGTCGTCGAACGTCCACGTCTCGTGATCCGCGTCCACCGAGAGAAGATCCTCCAGTTGCCCTTCGAGGTCGGGCTTGTCTTCGAGAAGCGACTCGGTCGCCGCCCGCACGTCAGTCATATGCTCACTCCACCGTGGCATGCGCTTAAAAGCATAGGTTCGACGGCGGTGAGACCGCCCGGTCAGAGAGGTTCCCACAGCGGCAACAGCTCGGAAACACTCGATGACACGTGGAAAAATCAGGACCAAGCCTGAGAGGGATTAGCGTAGCCGATCGGAGGAATCCACCTCTGATCGGGTGGTGGATATCGACTTCCCGAGAGAAATCTATGGGTTTCTACGCTAATCCCTATGAACGAGAGCGGGATCCGACACTCGTATGTCATCGCATACCAATATCTGTGCTGTGGCTTCAACTCGGGCAGCGACGAGCGGGCAAGCGGAGCCAGCCGCCGCGTCGGGAACGCGTCGTCGCGTCGCAGTCGTCGTTGGAATCGTGTTCATCGATCTGCTCGGGTTCGGTATCATCATCCCGATTCTGCCCTTTTACGTCCGTTCGTTCGGCGTGAGTGACGTGTTCATCGGGCTGCTCGCGGCCTCGTACTCGCTGGCGCAGTTCGCAGCCGCACCGGTGCTCGGTCGGATCTCGGACGAGCGTGGACGGCGACCAGTACTCATGCTGTCGGTCGGCGTCTCCGGTGTCGCCTGGGTGATCTTCGGGCTTGCTGCGGAAATCGGTGCGACCCTCGGCGTGGTGTTCGGCCTCGTCGTCCTGTTCAGTGCCCGACTGCTGGCCGGCGCAGCGGGCGGGAACATCGCAGCCGCACAGGCGTACATCGCCGACGTGACGTCGCCGGCCGACCGGACCGGAGCGCTCGGTCTCGTCGGTGCGGCTTTCGGTCTGGGGTTCGTGTTCGGCCCGGCGATCGGTGGCCTGCTGGCCAGCGACACCGCGGTGTCGATCGCCCGTACCGTGTTGCCCGGGTTCGTCCCGGTGACGCCCTTCTCGCTACCGAGCTTCGCTGCTGCGGGCTTCTCGTTTCTCGCGCTCGGAGTGGCTGGCGCGGTGTTGCAAGAGCCGAATCGAACCCGCACCCAGGGGCGGCGCGTGTCGTTCGTCGATCAGTTCCGGACGGCGTTGGCCGATCCGACACTCCGTCCACTCGTCATCGCGTTCTTTCTGACCTCACTCGCGTTCGCCGGCGTCACCGTGATGTTCATCCCGTTTATGGCCGACGCCTTCGGATACGACGCGACCGAAGCGGCGATGTTTCTCGCCTATATCGGGGCGCTCGGTATCGTCAACCAGGGAGTGCTCATCGGCTGGCTCTCGCGGCGGTTCAGTGTTCGACACGTCGTTCGGGGCGGTGTGACGTCACTGTTTCTCGGGCTCGTCCTGCTCGCCGTATCTCCGCTGGCGGGGACTGGACCGCTCGCGGCCAGTGGTCCCGAATGGGTGACCGGCGGACTCGTCGTGTTGCTCGCATTCGGAGCGCTGGCCTCGTTCGGAAACGGCGCAATAACGGTTGGACTCGCGGCGCTCGTTTCAAAGGGTGCTACCGACGACACACAGGGGGCTGCCTTCGGCGTCACACAGGGGGCAGGAAGCCTCGGCCGGACGGTCGGCCCACCACTCGCTGCCACCGCCTACGTGGTCACCTACTGGTCGCCGTTCGTCGCCGGAGCACTCCTGCTCGTGCCCGTGGCGTTGCTGCTACGGCGGTGAGAGGGCTGTCGTCTCGAGAACCACGTCGCGTTGGTCGAAATGACCGCGATTCCCGGTCACTCTCGTGGTGACCAACGCCGGGAATCACGACGGCCTCGGCGACAACCCCGACCGTCTTGAGATATGCACAGCGGTCCATGCTGATAGGGATTAGCGTAGAAATCCATGGATTTCTCTGGGAAATCGACATCCGTCACCCGACCGGAAGTGGCATTCCTCGGATCGGCTACGTAATCCCTATCAACCGGTGAGCCATACCCACGGGTTCGTGGTCGCAGTGTTGAACGTTTCGAGGTATTTTCAATCATCGTTCGTTTTGATTTCGCCAGAGAGGTGTGCGAAGCGGAAGGTTTTCGGGATCCAATCCTAAGAGCGGGTATGACTACAGTTGGAGTCGTCGGTGCCGGTGCGGCGGCCGCAGCCGCGACGTACGTGATCGATCAGGCGCTCGAAGACGCCGAGGTGACGATCCTCGAGAAGTCCGGCGGTCTCTGCGGACGTGCGGCCACCCGTCGTCGGGGCCGGGTCACCTACGATTACGGCGCGAACTACCTCAAAGACGACGACCAGCGCGTGACCGAGTTGATCACCGAGACGCTGGACGTGGAGGGATTGATCGACACGGAGGGAGGGATCTACGCCTACGAGGCTGACGGCGAGATCGGCCCGGGACGGGACAGCGACGGTCGCAAGTGGAGCTACGAGGGCGGGCTGACACAGATCGCAAAACGCCTGCTCGACCGGACCGACGCGACCGTGCGTCGCAACACTCGCGTCGAACGACTCCTCCGCGAGGGCGAAAAGTGGCGACTCACGGACACCGACGGCCGGTCGTGGGGGCCGTTCGACGCACTCGTCGTCAACCCACCGGCTCCGCAGACCGCCGACCTCCTTCGGACGGCCGCCTGGGACGATCCGTTGCGCGAGGATCTCGTCGAGGCAATCGACGCCGTGCCCTACCGAAGCGTCTGGACGGCGATCTTGCACTATCCATTCGAGCTGGAACGGCCGTATTATGCGGTGATCAACACGGACGAGAGCCACGAAATCGGGTGGGTCGCCCGCGAAGAGTGCAAGCCGGGTCACGTCCCCGACGGCGAGTCGCTGCTGGTCGTCCAGGCCGGACAGGACTGGTCACGGCGTCACTACGAGCGCGACCCAGAGACGAACGTCGCCGAACTGATCGATCTGACGGCGGAGCTGTTCGGCGACGACCGTCTCAGCGAGCCCGACTGGACCGACCACCAGGGCTGGCGTTACGCGCTTCCGGACGACGCCGTCAGACAAGGCCCGATCGACTCGGCAATCGAGCACGGCCTGTATTTCGTCGGCGACTGGGTCCCCGGCGAGGCGCGACTCCACGCGGCGCTTCGGAACGGACTGGACACGGGCGAGAAACTGGTCTATCGGCGATAGTTCGGGAGCGAAGCAGTCACTCTCGCCCGGTCACCTTCCGGATGCACGAGGAGCCGAAAGGGCCGAGTTCGCCGGTCTCGAACTGGATGAAATAGCCCGTCGACAGCGACGACCCGCAGCGACGACACTCGAAGTCGCCCTCCCGGGAGACCACCTGACTCTCGAAGCGGACGAACGACCCCGATCGCGTGCGGATGCGCCCCTCCTCGCGTTCGATGATCCCGCGCAGTTCGGCCGTGTCGAGTATCTCTCGCGTGAGGTGGGGATCGGTCGTGATGGTTTCGATTCGGTCGATCGCCTCCGCGATCGAGAGCGACTCGTCCTCGAAGTGTTCGAGCAGCGTCACGCCGAGTTCGACGGGATCGGAGTCCACACGCGTACAAGGACCGCTGTGAGCAAGAAAGACACGACCACAAGGCGTATTTCGCTGGCCGGCACACCGTCGAACGATGGACCGGCAAGTGCGGATACAGCTGGCGGGCGGGCTCGCGCTTGCGACGACGGGCGCGCTCGGCGTCCTCGTGGTCACGCCCGAGCGGGCGCTGGCGTCGCTCGCCGCCACTGCCGATCGGCCCGCGCTGTTCGCGCTCGCGCTGGTCGCCCTCTACGGGGTGCGCTCGCTGGTGCTGTGGCCCATCTCGGCGCTGTCGCTGCTCGTGGGGTTCGTCTACGGGCCCGTGGCGGGGGTTCCGATCGGTCTGGCCGGAGCCGTCTATACGTGCCTACCACCGTACGCACTCGCCCGATTTGCACCCCGACAGTACGGGCCGCTCGCGCGCCTGCACGCACTCGGCCGCTCGGCGGTGGACGTGACCGGCGACCTGCGCGGGTTGATCGCCGCACGCCTGATCCCGCTGCCCGCCGACGGCGTCTCCTACGCGGCCGGACTGGCCGAGATACCCGCCGGACGGTACGCGCTCGGGACGGCACTCGGTGAGACGCCGTGGGTCGTCGCGACCGTCCTCGCGGGTGCGTCGATGCGGACGTTCGCGCTCGACGAAGCCGGATCGACGCTGTCGTTGCTGCTGGCGGCGACGCTTCTCGGCGTCGTCATCGTGAGTGGACCCGCCTATCGTCACCTCCGGCGGCGCGGCGTCTTCGACGGGCCGGCGATCGATCAATAAAACGTGTCCGCGCAGTCGAAGACGACGCCGTGGACCGGACAGACGTACTTGCAGTGGCGGTGATACATCGGCCGGTCACAGCGCGGACACGGTCGGCCGCCCGAATCGCTCATACCCGAACGATCCGGTGCGATCGGCTTGACCGTTCGGGGTGCGGCAATCGAAGGAGTACCTCGATACGAGGAGGACTACTTAACACTCGCTCCAGCCGCAGTTCTCGCAGGTCTTGCACCCTTCCGAGTAGTACAGCGACATCGAGCCACACTCGGGGCACTCGGGACTCTCGCCGTTCTCGATGAGTTCCTGCTGGTCGTTCTCTTGGGTGTCCGCCGCACCGCCGTCGGTCGACTGCGATTCGGCTTCGAGTTCGTCGTCTTCGACCTCGTCTTCGAGTTCGGTCAGGTTCTGCTGCTGGGGATATGCACGTTCGATGTCGTTGTCCAGGTACCGACGCATCGCGGTGCCGATGGCGTCGGGGATCGACTGGATCTGCTCGCCTTTGTCCCAGGCGACCTTCGGCGAGCGGATGCCCTGGAGTTCGTCGGCGATCTCTCCGGGATCGACGCCGCTTCGCAGCGCCGTCGAGATGGTCTTCGCGAGCGCCTCCGTGAACGACGCGGTGAACCCGCCGGAGTTGCCGATGTTGGCGAACAGCTCGAAGGGGCGCCCCTGGTCGTCCTCGTTGATGTTGACGTACAGTTTCCCGTAGCCGGTGTCGATCCGCTGGGTGACGCCGTGGAGGACGTCCGGCCGCGGACGCTTCTGGGCGTACTCGACCGTCTCGCCGTCGGCCACGCCGAGTAGCTGTTCGACGGATTCCTCCAGCGCCACCTGGACCTCCTCGCTCTCGAGGAAGCCCTCGATGCCGTCGAAGACCTCCTCGATCTGGGCGACGATCTCCTCGCGATCCATGTCCGCGAACTCGGTGTTCTGGGCGCGAGTGGTCAGCACCTGCTTGCTGCGGGTGCCGTCGCGGTAGTAAGTGACGCCCTTGCCGCCGTGCTCGTAGATGTACTCGAAGGCCTCTTTCGCGTCCTCGACAGTGGAGTCGTTGGGGGCGTTGACAGTGTTGTGTGAGACGACGCCTCCAACCACATATTCGTGGGGACCGGCGAGCTCGATATCGTACATCTCGCGCGTTCCCGCGTCTTCGACATCCGTCACTTTGTATAGCGGCGGTGCGTCCGAGATACCGAGCTGTTCCGCTGTCGTATTGAACATGTGGTTCTGATCCCGGTACTCGAAGTTCCGCGCCGCATAATACTCCGTTGAGCGAGAGTCGAATGCCGTCTTGTCGATTTTGTCTTGAGGGACGTACACGCGATATCGCTGATCGAACCGGTCGACGCGCTTGTGTGGTTCCATCGGCGTTACCAGATCTTGGGCCTCATTGGTCACGTGGACCTGGTACGCATATGCTTCTGACTCTGCAACCCACTTGCGACCGACGTACACCTTGGGAACGCCAAAGCTCCGGAGTAATTCAGCGACGCCATCAGCGAGTTGCTTCGACATTCCGCCGTACACGACAAGTGACTGCGACGACACGTATCCGTCGAGTGTCACACCATTTACGAACGCCAGTTTTTCTTCGGGGCTCCCCTGTAGCACGGCACGCGGGACCTGCTTATCGTACGACCCCGAGTCGCACAGGTCCGTCACGAACTCCCAGACTGGCTTGGAATTCAGTCGTACAGCATACACCGTGTCGCGCTGGTCACCGTGACGCGTATCCGCTTCAATTGTCGGTTCGCGTCCGAAGAGCTCTACGAACAGATCAGACGCTTCGTCGCGGACAGTCTCGGACGACGTACTGATTTCGATCGAATACCGGGAGTCGACCGCACTTCCATCTGCCGCGTACATACCGAGGAATCTCGCGAGGCGCGGCGACATTTCTTCCGGGAGTGTTACGTCTTTCTCAAACACCGTCGGGTCAGTGCGGTTCGCGGCTGTCGCGCCACCATCAGCTGCGACGGCAGAGTCTCGAACGAATCCGAGATCGATTCCACCGTTACCGTGTGATTCGACGTGTTGACCGATCACGTAATCCCCTTCTTCGAGGTCACCGAGAGTTCTCCAGCCGTCGGGTGTCAATACTCTATGTGACTCAGTAGCACCAACGAGTTCTGTCCCGTTGTCGACGCGGATGCGCGTCGCTTCCTTCTCGCCGGCATAGTACTGTGACTCGACAGGAACTCCATCAATTGTCACATCTTCGCCAACGTCGACGAACTCACCCGGATTAAGGTCCTCTTCCCCGAACGATTCGATTGGACGGACTCCCGAATCAGTCTGGACGAGCGTGCCTTTCTCCAAGCACTTGCTGATCGCCGAGTCCACCCCGTCCTGGAGCGCACACTGAATCGAAGCGTGCTGTTTGGGGTCCAGGTCGCCGGTGGTGACGAACAACTCGCCGATGGCGTCCGGCACCGTCGAGAGGCCGTCGATGCCGTCGAACTCGTTTGCAGCCATCTGCTCTTGGGCCTCTTGCTTGACGGCCTCGACGTCGATGTCGTTCTCCTCGAGCACCCGGAGGAAGTAATCGTCGAACTCGACGAGCATCTCGTCGCCCTGGACGTCGTCGGAGACGTTCTTGTAGTAGGCGACGTTGTAGATGGGCTCACAGCCACCCGTGGTATTACCCACCATCGACGTGGTGTTGTGAGTGACAAACCCGTTTGCGACGTACGTGTTGTTCGACGGGACGCTGATGTCCTTGGTGTAGGCTTTCTCCTCGCTCACGGACTCGACGGTCGCCGCATAGAAGTCGACGAGTCGTCGCCCGTCGAGGAGAACCGTTTCGCCAGTCTCCGCCTCGATATCACGGACCAGCTTTCGGGAGACCGACCCGTTGATCGGGGACTGGTTGACGCGCTTTCGGACCGAATCGCTCACCGAATCGTATCTGTCGGTATCCCGAAGCGTCTCGACGACTGCCGGCGGATAGGTGTCGTTCCTGTACGACTGCGGCGTGAGATCGAACGATGTCGACTTCGTGATGAAGCCGATATCGTCGAGGAAGCGCTGGTCCTCACGCCTGTTCGCACCGCGGACGCTATGGCGGGGCCGCTCGCCGTAGTGATCGCCCATTTCATCTGTCTCGATTGTGTCCCGAACGAACACGCAGCCAAGCGACAGGAGCAACGTCTGGACCTGATCAGCGAGTGTCTTCGATACCGTCGAGAGCTCAATCTTTCGCGAGGCGGTCCCGTCAGCCTCGAACAGGCCCCTGAGGAACGCCTTCGCGATCGCTTCATCGCCCTGGAGGACCTCCTCCGGGACGAACGCGCTGGCCGCACCCTCACCCTCGTTACCGGTATCTTTCGTCCAGCCGTTGTCCTCGAAGTATCGCGGTAGGTGGCGGCCACCGAAGACGAGGACGTGACGTGTGTCCCGGTCTTCGACTGTCGGTTCGACGCCGAAGACGGATTCACCGAGCTCGCGAAGGTACACGTCGAGTTCCTCGGCGTCAGATTCAACGACGAGTTTGACACCGACGTTCTCGTGGACGTACCCGTCACCCATGAAGTACCCGAGGAACTCCGCGAGCTCGGGCGTCATCCGATCGGGTAGCGTGAGCTGCTCGTTGCTGTTCCAGTGGTAGTTCTGTCGCTCGCTCGTGTCCAGCGACGCAGCGACGCCACCGTCGAAGGTGTCGCGCTGGAGGAGGACACGATCGCCCGGTTCGAAGTCGTCCGCTTCCTTCCAGGCGTACTCGCCTTCTTCGGTGATCGTCCGGAACCGGTGGTCCGGCGTCGCCGCGACGCTGAACCCACTTTCGGTCTCGATCCGCCGAACGTCGGCAAAGCCGTTGTCGTAGACCGCGGTCGCCGCCTTCGTCCCGCCGTCAGTCGAGACGCCGACCTCGATGTCGTCCCACTGCTCGAACTCAGCCGTCGTCTCGTCGAGGTCCTTGATCGGGACGAGCCCCTCGTCAGTCGAGATCAACGAGTCCTCGTCGACACACCCAGTAGGAGCTATTGTCGTGGTGTTGTGATTGCGGATCGGGAAGCCCTCGGCCCACTCGTCGGCGTCGAGCCCGGTGTAGTGTTCGAACCACTCGCGGTATTCGGTCGGGTTCGCGTACTTCGATTTCTCCCACTCCTCGAAGGATCCTCGCTCCTCGGCGAGTTCGTGGCTGGTCCACTTGGAGTGGTAATTGATGTGAGACATCAGCTGGCGAGCGACCTCGTCGGAGACCTCCTCACCGTACTTCATGCCGAGTTGGACGTACAGCTGGGCCAGCCCCATGATGCCCAGCCCGATCTTGCGCAACTCCCGGACCTTCCGTTCGATCTCCTCGACCGGGAAGTCCGACATCGTGACGACGTCTTCCAGGAAACGCGTCCCCATCTCGATCCGGTAATCGAACTCCTCCCAGTCGATGGCCTCCTCGAGGAACGCCTCGATGGCGGCCTCCGTCGTCTCGTAGTCGTCGCCGTGCCGATCCGACCAGACCCGCCAGTCGGGGGCGTCTGTCGCCACGAGCGTCGAGAGATTGATGTGTCCGAGGTTGCAGGCCTCGTACTCCTCCAACGGCTGCTCGCC
>JBMCBU010000039.1:0-11928 GCA_048623335.1 Halapricum sp. | reverse complement strand
CTGTCGTTTGTGACTCTTCCGACAGACCCTCCGTCCGTGGAGACGTTCGCCATCCAGGGGTAGCGAGTGCTTCCGAAACGGCATCGCCGGCCGTCTCACTCCAGCATCGCGGCGGCCTCGTCGATGTCGAGATCACCGCGTTCGAAGGCCGCGAGCACGTCGAGCACGTTCTGGTCGGGTCCGTCGTCCTCGGCGAGATCGGACAGTGTGACCTTCTTTGAGTGGCCGACGAACTCCTCGAAGTCAGTGCCCTCGGCGAGGGCGGTCTCTTTTTTCACGCGGTAGTTGCCGCCGTCGGTCGTATAGAGGTCGCCGGGATGGAAGAAGTACCAGTCTTCGCGGTCGAAGCGGACGCCGACTCGCGGTTTCGCGCCGAAGTTCCGCGAGAAGTACACCAGCGCCTCGATCTCGTCACCGGAGAGGTAGATCGGATCGCCGCTGCTGGATTTGGCCTCGATCGCGTAGAAGGTCGCCCCGTCGCCGGCCAGCACGTCCGGGAGTTCGCGCTCGGTTGCGCTCCCGCTGGCCGGTGCGCGCATCACCGCAAAGCCCGCCGAATCGAGCGCGTTGACGAGTTCGCGCTCCCTGCGGTCGCCCTTCTCGTTGGAGACTACCATTATCGCCCTGTCGGCACGCGTCGGTGTTACTGCTTTCGGACGGGTCGACTCGCACGCGGGTGTCACAACCGTTCGAGCACTGCGTCGGCGTCGTAGTTCAACGTCAGTTCCCGCGAGCGGCCGCGACCGTCGACGCTGGTGTACTCGGCGTCGATCATGTCCAGCTGGTCGAGTTTGTTGATGATCTCCGAATAGCGGGTATAGCCCAGATCGGAGCGGTCGTGAAAGACCTCGTAGATGTCACCGGCGAGGCCGCCGTCCTCCTCGGCCAGCACTTCAATCAGCATCTGCTCGGAGTCGGACAGCCCCCGGAGGTGCCGGGAGAGGTGGACGTACTTGGACTTGTCGTAGGCCTCCTCGACGTCCTCGACTTCGACGGTCTTGCTGGCACGCATCTCGGCGTGCATGCCCGCTCGCCGGAGGAGGTCGATCCCGACGCGCAGGTCCCCGCCTTGCTCGGCGGTCAGTTCGGCTACGCGATCGAGCACTGCCGGCCCGACCGCCTCCTCGTGGAAACCGCGCTCGACGCGCTCGGTGAGAATGTCGACGGTCTCGCGCTCGCCGTATCTATTGAAGTAGACTTCCTCGGGGCGGAAGACGCTCTGCACGCGGCTGTCCAGTTCCTCGATCACGTCGAGATCCAGATCCGAGGAGATGACGATGACGCCGATTTTCGCACCGCTGTGGGCCTCGTGGGCCCGCAACAGCGAGTACAGCGTCTCGCTGGCCTCGCTCTCGTAGAAGAGGTAGTTCACGTCGTCGAGCGCCACCGCCAGCACCTCGTCCTCTTCGACGAGCTTGTCGGTGATCTGGCCGAACAGCTTCTTGAAGGAGATGCCGCTTTCGGGCGGTTCGTACTCGAAGACGTGCTCGAACAACCGCGAGAACACCGAGTACCGCGTCGAATCGACCTGACAGTTGACGCGAGCGACGTTGACGTCCGTCTGGGCGCGCAACTCGGCAAACAGCTTCTGGACGGCGGTCGTCTTGCCCGTCCCGGGCGGGCCGCGAGCGATCACGTTCAGCGGCCGCGACCCCCGGACTGCGGGCCGGAGAGCGTATTTCAGGCTCTCCATCTGGCTGTCGCGGTGACGGAAGGTTTCGGGGACGTAGTCGATCTCGAAGACGTGCTCGTCGCGAAACACCGACTCGTCCCAGGACAACATCCCCTCTTCGGGGTCGTCGCTCATCACTTTCACCGAGCTTCCCGGAGCACTTAACTCTTGGCCAAATCAGCGTCTGACGGGCGTCTCACACCGGATTCGGGGACGAGAGTCGATCACCGTGGTCGTTGTACGTCCCTCCCGGATCGACCGCACGAATTCGTGCGGTCACACCGGTACAACGGTCGCTGTCATCGTGATTCTCGTAACGATGTACCGGTACGACCGTCCGCCATCGAGCGGTCGATCCGGAACAGCGGTACAATACTCATAGGGATTCGCGTAGAAACCCATCGATTCCTCTCGGGAAAGCGATATTCCTCACCCGATCGGAGGTGGTATTCGTCCGATCGGCTACGCGAATCACTATCACCCTCAGTCGTCGCCTGACATCGGTGGCGACTCGCGGGACCACCGGTCACGGGCGCGGTCGACCGCGGAGTCGAACGCGTCCTCGTCCTCGGCGATCCGTGCCCAGTCGGTGAGACCACGTTCGTCGCGCGTTCCGGGGACCGTGTTGTCCAGCACGAACGCCACGATGCCGCCGACGGCCATGTGGACGCCGCCGACGATGTATATCGTGCGGGAGACGAGTTCGGTACCGAGCACCGCCCCGAACAGCGGGACACCCGCCAGCCCGTCCCGGAAGAGGTCGTAGCCGCTATCGAACGCGTCCATGGAGTTTGCAGCGGCATCGACGTTGCCGAAGTAGGCCGGGATCGCCATCCCCGCGAACAGCGCGACCCCGATGATAAAGAGGTTCCGCGAGGAGTCCAGATCGACGTACTTCAGGTTCGACAGACCGACCGCGACGATCTGACCGAACATGGCGATGTAGAGCCCGCCGACGATCGGGCCGGGGATCGTCGCGATCGCCCGGCCAAAGAGCGGGACCACGCCGACGATCAGCATGACGACCGCGCCGATCTGGACGACGAACCGCGAGGCGACCCCCGTGAGACCGATCGCGCCGATGTTCTCCGAGTAGGAGGTCGAGCCGCCGGTGCCCATCAACCCGGAGAAGACGTTGGCGATCCCCTCCATCCCGATGCCGTGGTTGATCCGCTTTTTCGAGGGCGCACCGACGCCGGAAATCCGGGAGACTGCGTGGTAGTCCGCGAACGACTCGATGATCGAGGCGAGCACGCCCGCGAACATGCCGATCGCGAAAGACAGTTCGAACTGTGGCATCCCCCACTGGAGCGGGTAGGGGACATACACGAGTGTCTCGGTGGACAGTTCACTGAAGTCGACTGCAGCCGGATCTCCGGCGGGGATGATCCCTGCCGCCGAGCCGACGGCCGCGATCAGCCACGCACCGACGATCCCGAGCAGGACAGGATAGAGGTTGAACACGCGGGAGACCCGATCGAGATACTGCGAGAAGACGACGATCAGAAGCAGCGTCAACCCGAGGAGATACCAGTTGTTCGTCGCCGACGTGATGTCGGTCGTCGAGAACAGCGACAGCCCGATCAGCGCGACGACCGGTGCGACGACGACCGGCGAGAGGTACTCGCGGATCTTCCCGACGAGACCGAAGTAACCGATGACGATCTCGGCCGCGCCGGCCGTGATGATCGCGCCCTGCAGGAACAGGAGCCTGGATTCCCACCCTCCCATCCCGTCGAGCAACGGTGCGGCAGCGAGAATCGCCAGCGCCGGCGCGAGCATCGAGAACGGTGCGCCCTGCACGATCGGGTACCGATTGCCGAAGGTCGTCTGTGCGAGCGTGGCGACCCCGCTGACGACGAAGAACGTGCCGATGAACTTCGCCTGTGCCGAGGCGGGCATCCCCTCGCCCAGCGCGCCGATCAGTATCAGCGGGACGGCGATGTTCGCCCCGATCATCGTCAGGTAGTGCTGTACGCCCAAGAGGATCGACCGCCCAAGCGGTGGTCGGTCCTCGATCCCGTACTCGACGAGCGCGTCGGTCTCGCTATCGGCCATATCTGTCAACCGAGTCGTCCCTGTAGTACGAAAAAGCGTCGAAGCGCTGCCGCCGTTTTCGAAACCTGTCCACCCATCGATCGGAGCCCGCGTCTTTTTTCGGCCTCGACGTCGAACACTCGCGTATGAGCGACTTCGACGAGGAAGCCGAACGCGAACGACTCCGCAAACAATACGAGCGCGAGGAGCAAAAGCGCGAGGCGACCGAGCGGATGAGCGACCTCCTGTTGAAAGGAGCCACGATGACGAACGTCCACTGTGAGACGTGTGGCGATCCGATCTTCCGCTACGAGGGTCAGCTGTTCTGTCCGACCTGCGAGGAAGTCGTCGCCGAGGACGGCACGAAAGTCGATGACAGTGCCAGTCCCGACGAGACGGCAGAGGCTGACGCGGCGTCCGACGCTGACGCAGACGAGCACCCGGACTCGGGCTCAGAGCCCAAAGCGGATGCGGGTTCCGGGCCAGCAGTCGAGTCCCCCGACGAAGCCGAAACCGAGTCGACGGGGACCGAGCGGGCAGACTTGCCCGAGCGTCGCGAACAGCCGGACGTCCCGGACCGCGACCGAAGTCCCGGCGACCAGTTGCGCCGTCCGGATCCACCGGCCCGTCGTGAGGAACCTGCGCGCGAACGCGAGGCCGCGGACGACGAACGGGACGAACTCGCCCAGGCCAGCGCGTCGCTCCGCCGGAGTCTGCTCCGGTTCGCTCGCGAGGCCGAACACGCCGATGATCCACGACGCGCCCGCGAGTACCTCGAAGCCGCCAGCGAAGCCGCTGAGGCCCTCGAGACAGTCTCGGAACTGCGGTGACGAGCGCGCCGCCCCGATCGAACACCCCGGTTTCGGGCAATCGTGCAGAAAACGCACAATTCAACACACGAAGTAATACTCATTCTGGGATTTGTCACAGATACCAGCCCTCAGGTCCGGTATGGAAGAACGTATATGTGAAGGCTACTAAGTGAACTTTACTCGAACCATGGGCTCCGAGAGTATATCGGACGAACCACATGGGACGGCCGTGCCGGACGGGCCGCCGATCACCGCGACGCTGGCGGTCGAACCACCACCGGAGGCCGACTGCGTGGTCGTCACCGAAGCCGAACACATCGACATCGAGAACCACAACCTCACCTTCTCTCGGACTGGCGGGCACGACGACCTCGAAGACGGGACGTGCAACACCAAGGTCGTCGAGGAAGACGAGGGTGTGTTCTCCGACCGGTACGTCCGGTCCGACGTCGAGACCGGCTGTTTCTGTCTCGTCTTCCACGAGGTCGACTGTGTCCCCTCCATCGAGCGCGTTCAGGGGGGTCGGATCGTCGTCTCCGTCCTGTTGCCCGACCGCGATACGCTCCGAGAACTCGTCTCCCGGCTGCGCGAGAACGGTTCCAGCGTGGACGTCTACGGTATCACCCAGTCGAGCGTCGAGGGTAGCGAATCTGTCGTCATGGACGTCACCGACATCACCGACAAGCAACGCGAGGCGCTCATGATCGCCGTCGAAGAGGGTTACTACGACACCCCCCGAAACGCCGATCTCGAGGTGCTGGCCGACCGACTCGACATCTCGAAGTCGGCCGTCTCCCAGCGACTCAAATCGATCGAATCGAAACTGCTTCACAAACTCGTCGATCACTGGTCTTTCGACTGATTTTCGGCGCCGCACCTGTCATCCTCTCTGTGTTTTTGCCGGTGGCGTACTTGAAACAGTGTAAAATGAAGGTAAATCTTCTCGCTGGTGTCACACAGACGTATTCGTATGAGTTTGTACACGGTATCCAGTCCGTCCGGGAGAGCGACTGACGAGGGCTGGGGGCCAACACCGGACGTGACTAGCCGAAAGCGACGGCACGCAGGCAACCGACCTGGAGGTCCCGGTGACTGCAATGACTGACTCCGATTACCCGCTGTTCGTGACGCTCAAAGTCGAAGATCGGTCGGTCCTGCAGCACGTCGTCCGCCAGTACTCGCAACTGGAGTCGGACGTGAAGATGATCTCGATCGTCGACCCCGCACGCGAAGACGTCAACTGCCTGTCTATCGACGTCAGCGACGTCACCGAAAAGCAGTGGGAGGCGCTGGAAGTCGCACACGAACTCGGACACTACTCGACCCAGCGAGGGGGAAACCTCTCGGACATCGCTGACACGCTCGATATCTCGAAATCGGCTGCGTCACAGCGACTGCGGGCCGCGGAAGGCAAGATCATGTCCGCGATTCTCGGCGCGACACAGATCCAGGAGACCGGAACGATCTAGCTGGTTCTCGCGACAATAATTAAATAACTGCATATTGCAGCCGAACCGTTTTGCGTGCCGTGTTGATATAACCAGCCATGGCAGACGATCGACTGTCTTCGGAAGTCAGAGACAGATTAGCGGAGCGCCGGGAGGACCAGACTGCGTCGGGTACGCTCGTCGCGAGCGACGAGCAAGCCTACGTCGGCGATACGATCACGCTTCGCGGGTTGAATCTCCCCGAAGAGACAGAACTGCAAGTGTTCTGGAAGACAGTCGAGGGCCGATGGGGGGTCCTGCAGGCCAACGAGGTCATCGGCGCGCAGTATCGCCCGCGAGTGGTCACTGCGTTCACCGCCGAGACCGACGAGAACGGCCGTTTCGAGCGTGACTGGCAGATCCCAGAGGACTACGGCGGCGAACACGTGATCGAAGTCCGGACCGACGAAAACGGTCCGCCACTGGCAACGACAAGTATCGCCATCACGCCGTGGTTCGAACTCGACCGCACCGAAGCGCCTCTCGGGGACTTTTTCACGGTCACGGGCTACGGGATCGGTCCGAACGTCCTCGAGAACAACTACCAGATCGCCTGGGACAACGGGACGATGGGTTTCATCACCGGCGTGATCAACCGCGGTACTGCGACTGCACGGGTCCGGGCGGTCGGCCCGGTCGGCTCTCACGAGATCCAGGTCTGGCGCAACTACCGTGGGGTTCCGTTCCTCCAGAACAACACCCAGTCGCCGTTCGGCGAGGTCGCCGGCGGCCGCCAGTACGCGTGGTCGGTCGAGGTGACCGAACCCGAGCGCGAACCGGCGACGGCGTGGGTCGAATCGATGTTCGACGAGGCACCGTTGCCGGCCCACATGCCCGATCCCGACCGCGAGAGCGACGCGGAACTGGAGATCACGCCCCAGAGCGGCCAGCCCGGAACGAGCGCGGTCATCACGGGACGCGGATTCCCGCCCGAGCAACGTGTCGATCTCGTCTGGCACACCCACGAGGGCCACCGCGTGAAGGACATCCCGATCGCGCCCGAGCCGGTTCCGGAGATCCTCCCAACCGTCGAGACCGACGAAGACGGCTCCTTCCAGCACGAGTTCGAGGTCCCCAAAGACCGCGGCGCGACGCGGCCGATCACCGCGATGGTCGACGGCGAGTCGGTCGTCGTCACAGGCTTCATGCTCCAACCGGAGATCACCAGCATCTCCCCGACCAGCGGCCCCTCGGGCACGGAGATCGAGATCGCGCTCTCGGGGATCGGCTGGCCAATCTACGAGAACGCCTACTACTTCCTGTATGACAACAAGCCGCTCGGATATATCTGTGGCCTCGAGGCCAAGGTCAACGAGACGGTGTTGCGCGCGGCCGGCGAACCCGGCTGGCACTTCATCGACGTCTATCCCAGTCTCTTTGACGTCCAGGAAGACGAACCCAACTTCGAGCTGATCCCACACCTCTCGTATCTCGACAACCACCCAGTCCGGCCGCTTCCGGGCCTGCACATGGCCTTCGAGATCACCGAGTAGTCGAGACGGGACTGCACTCTACCACCTCACGAATGGATCGGTTCTACCAGGCCTGTTCGCTCGCCGTGCCGCTCGTGCTGTGGCAGCTAGCCGCCGGTGTGTTCGGCCTCGTGAGTCCCTCGCTGTTGCCGCCACCCCTCACCATTATCGAAACGACGGCATCCCTGTTGGCCCAGGGGGGCTTTCGTGAAGACGTCCTCGTCACGCTCCAGCGGACGCTCGTGGCCTCGATCGTCGGGTCGACGCTCGGAACGGTCGTCGGCCTGGCGATGGGCTGGAACCCGCGTGTCAAGGCCGTCCTTTCGCCGCTCGCGGCAGCGATCTTCCCGCTGCCGATGATCGCCCTGTTGCCGCTGGTACTCTTGCTGCTGGGCAGCACCGGGACCGCGCTGGTCGTCACCGCCGGCCTCGGCACGTTCTTCGTCGTGCTGTGGAACGCGATGGACGGCGCGAGCGCGATCGAGAGCGTCTACGTCGACGTCGCCAGGGACAACGGCGTGCGTTCGACCTACCGGCTCTTCCGGGAGGTGTTGCTCCCCGGCTCGCTCCCGCTGGTGTTGAGCGGGTTGCGCCTCGGGTTGAGTACCTCGCTTTTGATCGTCGTCGCCGTCGAGCTGGTCGCCGGGAGCAGCGGTCTCGGCAACTTCCTGTGGATCGCCTGGATGTCCTACGACATCACCGCGCTGTATGCAGGGCTGGTCGTCAGCGGCGTCCTCGGGATCGCCTTTACCTACGGGCTGGGCGCTATCGAACGACAGCTCGTCCCCTGGCACGCCGACAATCGTCGAACGGTCGTCGTATGACCGCTCAACGAGCGGATAGTAAAATACGCTGGAATATGAAGTGCAGAGCTTTCAGGGAGTGGACGAAAAGGGATACCTATGACGGGCCGTGTGCGGTCGGACCGGCGAGACGGGAAACAAACGAGTACGCGTCGCAGATTCCTGGCAGCGGCGAGCGCCACCGCGACGGCCGGCATCGCCGGCTGTAACGGGTTGCTCGGGTCGAGTTCCGAGTCGAACACCGACCCGGACACCGTCACGTTCGGGACGCTGACGATCCCGGCCGTGTCCGAGATACTTGTCGCCAGAGACCGCGGGTACTTCGAGGAGCGAGACATCGAACTCGAGATCGAGCGCATCCAGAGCGCGCCCCAGGCGACCCCGCGACTGGCCAGTGGCGACCTCGATACGGCGACCGGATCGGTCGGCGCGAGTCTGTTCAACTCCGTCGCCCAGGGCGTCGAGATCAACGTCGTCGCCGACCAGACCCAGTACTGGCGGGGCCAGCCGTCCTCGAACAAGGTGTTGATCCGTCCCGAGGCGTACACGGAGGGGATGACCCTCTCGGACGTCTCGGAGGACTTCACGATCGCGTTGCACGGCCAGGGGAACGTCGACGCCTACATCTGGGCACGGCTGCTCCAGCGCAACGATATGACGTGGGACGACGTCCAGACTACCGAGATCCTCTATACGAACATGACGAGCGCGATGTCCGCAGGCGAGATCGACGCCGCCGCCATCCCCGATCCGCTCGGACTCGGCATGATCGACGAGACGGGAGCCGAGCGACTGCTGTACGCTTCGGAGGTCGCTCCGCGCATGCAGATCGGCGTCTACCTGTTCGGCGAGCCGTTCATGGAGGATCGTCCCGAGGTCGCACGCCGGTGGCTGGAGGCGTACCTGCTCGGGGTTCGGAAGTTCTACGAGCTGGGCGGGTTCCCCAGCGAGGAGGTCGCGTCGATCGTCAGCGAGGAGTTCGATCTCCCGACGGACCTGATCCAGATGTCGATCCCATCGCTTCCGCACAAGGACGGTCGAGTCAACAGGGAAAGCATCATGAGTCAGCAGGCCTACCATCACTGTCGAGGAGAAGTCGAAGAGCAGGCCGAGGAGTCGGCTATCGTCGACGAATCGCTGCTGGAAGACGCACTCGAGGAGGTCGGGCGCCTCGACGATCCCGAACCCTCGGTCGAGACGGTCAACGAGTGGGGGCAGAACTCGCCGGTGCCCTACTCGGAGATCGAGGTCGACGAACCCGAGGGCTTCCCGTCCGACTCGCTGTGTGAATGAGCAATCGATCCGTCCCCCCACGGGCGGCGATAGAACCGCCGAGAGAACTACCGATGGAGCCACCACGAACGTCGGACGACGTGATCGCCCGAACCGACACGGACAGTGTCGCACGCGAGCGACCCGTCCGCATCCGCGCGACGGGAGTAGAAAAGACATACACCGGGCGTGACGGCGACGTGCAGGCCCT
The DNA here is from genome assembly GCA_048623335.1 of Halapricum sp. Taxonomy (GTDB): domain Archaea; phylum Halobacteriota; class Halobacteria; order Halobacteriales; family Haloarculaceae; genus Halapricum. The sequence continues at coordinate 2,162 of JBMCBU010000039.1, read as the reverse complement.
CTCGGGGATGGATCTGGAGGTTTACGACAGCGAGTTCTTCTGTCTGCTCGGTCCCTCCGGGTGTGGCAAATCGACGTTCCTGCGGATCGTCAGTGGGCTGTTGGAGGCCGACAGCGGCGAGATCGAAATCCAGGCTGAATCCAACGGCGACAGACCGACCACGAGTATGGTCTTCCAGGAGAAGGGGATCTTCCCCTGGAAATCAGTGCTCGACAACGTCGCCTTCGGGCTGAAGATGCGCGGTATCGGCAAGCAGCGACGCTACGAGATCGCCCGCGAGTACATCGAGAAGGTCAATCTCTCGGAGTTCGAGGACGCCTATCCACACCAGCTCTCCGGCGGGATGGCCCAGCGAGTCGGCATCGCTCGGGCCTTCGCAAACGACCCGCAGGTGCTGTTGATGGACGAACCGTTCGGCGACCTGGACGCCCAGACGAAACGCTACCTGCAAGAGGAGTTGCTGTCGCTGTGGAGCGAGTCGAGAAAGACCGTCGTCTACGTCACCCACGACATCGAGGAGGCGATCCAGCTGGGCGACCGACTCGGCGTCATGGGCGCACGTCCGGGCCACGTCAAGGAGATCGTCGACGTCGATCTCGACCGGCCGCGAACCCGCGAGACCCTCGACATCGGTCGCCTCGAAGAGCTCCAGACCCGCGTGTGGAACGTGTTGAGCGACGAGGTCCAGCGCACGGTCGAGCAGCGATGAGCCGCCCCACCGCCACCCGGATCGCCCGACAGCTCCCCTCGCTGATCGGTCCGTTCGTCGCGCTCGCGCTCGCGTGGGAGTTGGCTGCGGGCGTCGTGCTCGATCCTCGCTTCTTCCCGCCGCCGTCGGTGACGTTGCCGCTTGCCGTCGAGTTGTATCTGCAGGACGGGTTCACCACCCACGCGCTGGCGAGTGTCCGCCGGATCGTCCTGGCGACCGCGATCGGAGCGAGCGCGGGGATCACCGTCGGAGTCGTCGCCGGGTGGTCCCACCGGGCGCGACTGCTCGTGAACCCTCACCTGGCGATGCTGTATCCGCTCCCGAAGATCGCGCTGTTGCCGGTGATGTTCGCGCTGTTCGGCCTCACCGAGACGGTCCGGATCCTGACGATGGCGCTGGCGGTGTTCCTGCTGGTCGCGATCAACACGATGGGTGGCGTCCGATCGATCGAGGACGTCCATATCGAGGCGGCGCTTGACAACGGCGCGGGCACGCTCGATCTCTACCGGGAGGTGATCCTGCCGGGGGCGCGCCCGCAGATCTTCAGTTCGCTCAGCATGGGATTCAGCGTCGGCTTCGCGCTTTTGGTGGTCATCGAGATGCTGGCCGCCGAGTCCGGGCTTGGATACGTCATCTGGAACTCCTGGCAGCTGTTTACGATTCCGCGGATGTACGTCGCCGTCTTCTCGATCAACGTACTCGGAGTGGTCTTCGTCCACGGGACCGAGATCCTCGGCGACGTGCTCACACCCTGGGAAGGGACATACCAACCATGACAGACGACATTGACAACGCAGAGACAGACGTATCGGCCGACCAGACAGACGCGACAGGCGAGCGGACGGAGGGAACAAGCGCTTCGGAGATGGCGGGCGAGTCGAGCTTCGACGAAGAGGAGGCGCGCCTGGAGTTTTCCGATACAGTCACCATCGAGACGGACAAAGACGAGATTTGGGCGTTCATCTCGCGAGCGGAGAACCTCGCGGAGTGTATCCCCGGTGCGGAGTCGGTCGAGCGACGCAGCGAGCGCCACTACACCTGCCAGATCACGCGCGGGATCAGCCGCGTGACGGTCTCGCTGGACGGCGAGTTCGAACTCGTCGAGATGAACGAACCCGACTGGATCGTCATGGAGGGCAACGGCTTCGACTCGACGACCGGCAGCGACTTCGACGTGCTCGCCGCCATGGAGATGAACGGACACGAGGAGGGGACCGACCTCTCCTACTCGGCGGAACTGTACTACACGGGTGGGGTCGCCCGCCTCGGCGCACGACTGTTGAGTCGAGTGATTCGGGGTGACATCCAGACGTATTTCGAAAACATCAAAGACGAAGTCGAGAGCGAGTGGTGATGGTGTGGTAGCGTTGGCGTTCCTGTTTGACCCGTCCATAGTCGAGGACGAGTGTGCCCTTCGTCCGCATCGTCTCGCGGTCGAGGGCGGTGAGTGCGA
>JBMCBU010000038.1:0-12069 GCA_048623335.1 Halapricum sp. | reverse complement strand
GTAATCACTCGAGCGCGTCAAGCCGTTCGCGCGCCGACGCGAGCGCCGACTCGTCACCGCTCGTGGCATACGTACTCAACTCGCGCAGTCCCGACAGGATCGTTTCGGCGTCTTCCGGCGGGATCGACCCGTCGAGTGCCTCGATCCGCTTGCGGTGGTCGACAAACCGCCCCATCGTCGTGCGCGCCTCGGGGTCGGGGTGTTCGGAGAGGTACCGTGTCAGATCGCGCCGGTACGCGTCGATGATCGTCGCAGTCGCGAGTCCGCGCGCGGCAGAAAGCGAATCGGGGACGTCACCGGGTTCGGGCCGCTTCCCTTCCGATGCGTCGCTAACCAGCGAGAGGAAGTACAGCTGTTCGTCTTCGCTCACGCGCATCGAACGGGCGAGTTCGCTCGCCACGTACTGGCATTCGACAGCGGTGACGAACGTCGGATCGAGCGGGCGCAACTCGCCGCCGCGGATGAACCCGCGCTTTCGGACGTACGCGCGACACTGCTGGCCAGCGCGTTCGGCGACCTGTCCGATCGGGTCGGTGTCGAGGGCGTCCATGACCGAAGTGAGATCGAGTTCCGCGGGGTTGTCGGTGTGTTCGGTGCGCTCGTCGACTCCGACGCTTCGCATGCTCCCACACTCCGGGCACGTGATCGACCCCGTCTCGTAGTACGACCACTGCGCGCCACAGGACTGGCACTCGCGCTCGCCGCGGATCTTCATGTCCGGACGTACACGACGAAGGGTCAAAACAGCCGCGCTGTGCCGGAGCCGCGTTGGATCGGCTCGTCACTCGTCGCCGGACCCGAACGTCGCCATCGCGTCGGCAGGCACGTCGAAGTCGTGGTAGTGTTCTCCCTTCTCCTTCGAGAGGATGTTCAGCGCTGCCGCGGCTCCGTCGCCGGCGGAGATGACTGCCTGCCACTCCTCGGCACGGACCATCGCGCCGGTCGCGTACGCGTCCTCGACGCTGGTCTCCATCGACAGGTCGACCTCGACGAGGTCGCCGTCGAACGCACAGCCCAGCGACTCCGCGAGGTCGCGATTCGCACCGGTCGCAAAGACCAGGTACTCGCCCACGTGATCGCCCTCCTCGGTCGTGACGGTGAACCCGCCGTCGGTCGCTGTCACGTCGGTGACCGCCTGCTGGAGACGTTCGACGCCGAAACTGTCGACCTGCGTCCGGAGGGTCTTCATGTACGCCGACCCGTCCTGAGAGCCGATACCGGGGTAATTGAACAGGTGTGCCTTGTGCATCCAGGTGCCGTCGGTATCGAAGACCGTCGTCTCGAGGCCGTTCTTCTGTGTAAACAGTGCCGCGCTCAAGCCGGCGGGACCGCCGCCGACGACGAGGACGTTCGTCATGCCGTTCCATAGCGTCGGAAGCGTGAAAGGTCTTTGTCAGGCTGCAACGGTGGCCGCAGCCGAAACCAGCAGCCGATGGGGATGGCGGCTACACGAGGGGAAGTTCGGTCTCGATGTCCTCGCCGGCGACGAGTGCGGCCACGGCGTCGGTGTCGTCGGTTCGCTCGGCGTCGTTTTCGAGCAAGACAGTCTCGCTTGGGAACAGCGACTCGCCGACGACGAGACCGTGTTCGCGGGCGGTCGATCCAGTCACGGTCAGGTAGACGCCGAGTCCGGCGTTCGCGACGGCTGCTTCTTCGGTCTGACTGGAGTCGGGGTACGTGAACTCGACGCCGTCGAGGGTATCGGTCCCGAGGACGGCCTCGACGAGCCGTTCGTACCGCGGCGAGATGCACAGCAGTCCCGCGTACTCGGCGACGAACGATCGATCGAGCGACGGGTTTCCGGGAGAAAGGACGTCTGGCGCCCCAAGCAATGTATGATAGACGGTATCACCGAGGCCGGTCCGGACCCGGACGTCAGTGTCTCTCGGATCGATACGCTCGTTGACGGCGTCGAGTCCGTCGAGCGGATCGGAACGGAGCTCGACGACCTCTTCGAGGACGAGATCCGCGCTGTCGAACCCGAGGGCGAACTCGTGGGTCCGGAGGGCACGGAACGGTTCCTCCCGGCCGATCAGCCGAATATCCACGTCTTCTGTCGGTATCGTCACGCTGTCGAAGACGATCCGTCGGGGCATCCCATCGCGGTCGTCGCGAAGGATCGAATATTCCGGCTCAGTCACAGTCGCGACGTCGCTGTACGCCGCGAGCCGGTCGTAGATATCCGCATCCGCAGACTGGTCGCCTTTGGCGATAGCTTTCTCGTAGCGTAGCGTCGAACTGATCCGGTCGGCCACGTCCGTGGCACCGGTACGACTGGCGATGCGTTCGAGCACCGCTTCGAGCGGCCGTCCCTTTCTCGGGACAGCGACGCTGACGGTTGTCATTGTCGATCCCAGCACTGCGAGAGATAAAACGGGAGTGATTCGAGGCTACTCGCCACCGCCGCCGATGACCGACGACAGCTGTTCGCGCCACTGTTTCAGGTCTGCGATCTCCGTCTCGATGTCGTCGATCCGGTCGCCGACATCCCCGACATCGCTGACGCGGCTGTCGATGTCCTCGATGTCGGTCCGGAGCGAATCGACCGATTCTTCGAGTGTCGAGAGGTGATCGTCCATGCCGTCGACGTCTTCGCCGAGCGAATCGACCTCCTCGTCGATCGAGCCGACCTGCGAGTCCAGTGTGTCGACCGCCCCGTCGACCTCGTCGACGGTACCCGCAACCGACTCGACGGTCTCATCGATCCCGGATACCCGCTCGGAGACCGCATCGACCTGGGATCGAACCTGATCGATCTCCTCGTCGTTGTCCATCGTTAGCCGCTGGATGCGGTCGAGTTCGTCCTCGAAGGAGGTGAGACGATCGCGGAAGTCCTCGATCAACTGGTCGCCCGTCCCGTTCTCGGTGAGGAACTCCTCGAGCGCTTCGGTGTAGGCGGCCAGATCGCTGACCTCGTTCTGAAGGTGCTGGATCCGGGCGTCCGTCGCCCCGCTACCTCCGCTCGCCCCATCCAGGGCTAGCTCTTGTCTGAGTGCACGGACGACATCGTCGTCGACAGCTTCGTGGTGAATCTCGGCGAGCAACGTCGTCGTCACGTTCGACTGGTCCGGTCCGCTGTCGCCCGCCCCGGCGTCGCCCTCCCCCGCATCCGCCGTCTCGGTGTCGGGCGCATTGGGGTCTTTCAGATCGAGCGTCTCGATCTCTTCGTCCCCGTCGTCGTCCAGGCCGGGCACGCTGTCACTTTCGCCGGCGATGACGTCCTTGACGATGTCGGAACTCGACTCGTCGAGTACGTCGCCGTCGTCTTCGAGCGGCGGGTCGACACGCTCGATTATCGGCTCCGTGAGGAACTTCTCGACGTCGTCGGTCCCCGTCGAGCGGATGCCGTAGACAGTCGTATACTCCGAATCAGCGTCGATCTCCCGCTCGAAAGTGATCCGCTGGTCGTCGATCGTCCAGTGTTCGCTCCCGTACTCCGGATGAAAGCCCAGATCCTCGACCGCCACGTCCTCGGGGACCGTATCGGCCAGCGTGATCGTCACGGGTTCCGAGCGGCGCGACTCGATCCGAAACGCGATCGCCGGCACGGGAAACTCGTCGGCCTCGAACCGCTTTGCCACGGTCACCCCGTCCGACGACACCGTGACCGGATCGTACGTCTGTGAATCACTCATGCGTCCATGTCGGTCGAGCAATGGTATTAAAGTTACCTCCCGTTTTTCAGCAGTAATTCTCCGCTCGTCAGCCGGCATGGGCTGACAGTGATAGGGATGAGCGTCGCTGATCGGAGCAATATCACCGCCGATCGGGTGATGGATGTCGGTTTCCCTCGATGGATTGCTCGGCTAATCCCTGTGAGTATCGTGGCGACGTCCCTCCCCGACCGTCCGCAGTCAGGCGATCCATCCGGAACAGACGGACGACGATCACGACCATACCGACCCGTACGAACGGCCAGGTTGCCACGGGGAAACGCTTTTGCGCCTTCTCGGAAGACATGCACGTATGGTTCCCGATCGAGAGCAGCTCGAGACCGACCGCGGGCGGATCCCGCTCGGTGACGTCCTCGAGGTGTTCGAACAGCGGGAGGACTGTGCCCGACCGCTGACTGCGGACGACATCATGGAGGCCGTCGGCTGTTCTCGCCGGACCGCCCACAACAAGCTCAACGAACTCGTCGACAGGGGCGTACTCCGGACGCGAAAAGTCGGCTCGCGGAGCCGCGTCTGGTGGATCCCGATGGAAGCCGAAGCCGACCGTGGGATCGACGAACCACAGGTCGCGGAACTGGTGACCCAGGTCGATCTGCCGGGGACGGGGACGACCCTCGAAGCCAGACAGGAGGCACTCGTGGCTGCCTACGAGTACCTTCACGAGTACCCAGAAGCCAAGAAATCCGACTTTCTGGCCGATGTGTATCCCGATCACCCGGCGGAATTCGAGACCGCAGAGGGGTGGTGGAACGCGCTGCAACCGGCACTGGCGGAGCTGCCCGGCGTCGATCCGCCCGAAGAGCGCGGCCACATCTGGCACTTCCTCGGTGGGTAACGCTTTTATAATCGTCGTCTGTTCCCTACCGACAACCCGAGTGTGAAGGACGAGACTCCGATATGTCGGATGACCACATACCCAGAGAAGACGTGTATCTGTCGGGTTCAGCGGGACGAACGTACCACGGCAGCTCCTACATGCCGACGGCGTACGACAACCTGGACATCGCGCGCGAAGACCCGACCCAGCCCGCCCGCGGCGAAGACGAAGAGGGGTTCCGGCTACTCGATCTGCCGCGCGTGCCCCGACTGTCGCACGTTCTGGGCCCGAGTGCGATCCTGCTGGGGGCGTCCCTCGGGAGCGGCGAAACCCTGTTCTGGCCGCTACTTATCGCGACCCACGGCTGGGACCTCTACTGGCTGTTCTTCCTCGGTGTCGTCACACAGTTCTTTCTCAACACCGAGATCCAGCGCTGGACCGTCGCGACGGGCGAGTCGATCTTCCGCGGGTTCGAGCGGCTCGGCAGGGTGTGGCCACTTGTCTTGCTCGTGCTCGGATTCGTGAGCCTCGGCTGGCCCGGCTGGGCGGCCGGAGCCGCCCGGATCGGCACGATCGGGCTTGGGGTCGAAGGGACGACGGTCGGCTTCGAGGGGAGGGGACTGGCTAGCTGGCGCGTGCTCGGGATCGCACTGCTCGCGCTCGTCTGGCTCACCTATCAGGTGACGCCGGTGATGTACAACATCGTCGAGCAGATCCAGGCGATGCTGGTCTCGGTCGCGCTGGTGATCACAATCGTGCTGTTCGTCCTCCTGGGATCGACGGCCGAACTCGCGGCGATACCCGGAGCGGTCGACAGCGTCGGATGGTTGCCAGCCGGAAGCGACATCGCCCTGTTACTCGGTGGTATCGCCTTCGCCGGTGCGGGCGGGTATCTCAACCTCTCACAGAGCCTCTGGGTTCGCGAAAAAGGGTACGGCATGGGGCGCTATCAGGGACGGATCAAAAACCCGATCGTCGGCGACGATCCCGAGCCGGTGCAGCGCGGCGGGTTCACCTTTCGGCCGACGCCGACGAACATGCGCCGCTGGCGGGGCTGGTGGCGGCTGGTCCAGCTCGAGCACCTGCTGACGTTCGTCGTCGGACTGCTCGTCGCCGCGACGATGCTGATGGCAGTCGCCGCAGAATACGCTACCGGGACGGCCGAAAGCGGCATCGCCATGTGGACGGACGTCGTCGTCCCACAGGTCGGGACACTCTCGGGCATTCTCCTGTATGTGACGCTGTTTACCGCGCTGTTGACGACCGAGTACGGGATCGTCGAGTCGTTCGTTCGCAACAGCGCCGACATCGTGTACGAGCTACACGGTCGTGCGGCCGGATGGAGCTTGCCACGGCTGTTCTGGATCCTGCTGACCGTGTTCACCGGCGGCGGGATCCTCGTCCTGGCGCTCCCGGTGCCGTTCGCGTTCGACCACCCGTTCGAGCTGCTCGTGGTCGGGGCGGCGACCTCGGGGCTGATGATGTGGCCCTACACCGCGCTGCTCGCGATCATGAACACGGCACGGCTGCCCGAGCACACCCAGCCCAGCTGGACCCGACTCGCGATGCTGTGGTGGGCGACGGCCTTCTTCGGGTACTTCAGCGTCCTGCTCGTGGGGACGTGGGCCGCCGCCGGTGGGCTGACCTGGTTCGAAACGGACATCGGAATCGTCGCGAGCGAACCCGGTGGACTGGCGTTGTTTTCCTTTGCTGCCCTCGTGGTCGGGTTCGTCGTGGCCGTGTCCGCGCGAGCCAAACTCGCGTCGAAAAACACCGTTCACGGCGTCGAACAGGCACGGGGGCCGTTATACTGACGATGCCCGACCTCTCGACGGAGTTCCGACCAGGATCGGCCGTTCACGTGCACGTCCACCTCGCCGTGGCCGGCTCGTTCCCGCTTCGTGCCTGCGATCTGCTGTTCGCCGACGACCGTCTGCACGTCGTCGAATACGCCTACTTGACGCCGCTTTTCGGGTTGGCACGAGGCAGGCTCCCCGAAGCCGGCGAGCGCGCCCGAGAGCAGTATCGAAAAGGCGGACCGACGGGCCTGTTCGAACTCGCCGAACGGACACGAACCGTCGACTACGAGGCGATAGAGCGGGTGCGAACCTACGACAGCCGCCTGGCGCGGCCGAAACTCGCGATCGACGTGCGGGACGGGCCGCCCTACGCCTACCGGATCCACGCACCGGTGGAAGTCGAGAAACTGACCGCAGCCCTCGAATCGCTCGGAACTCGACGCGGGTTCGCCGTCGATGCACGGTCGGGGGTCGGGTACAGCCCGACCAACAGCATCAGGCGGTTTCTCGCAGACCGGTGAGATCAGATGGCGTCGGCGATCATCTCGATCGGGTGTGGCGGCTCGCCCTCGTAGTCTTCGAGTTGCGAGCGACACGACGCGCCGGGAGCGACGGGCTGAGTCGCGGGCGAATCGTCGAGTTGATCGAAGAGAATCGACCCGATAGCCTGGCTCATCGAGTAGTGTTCGGCCTCGTATCCGAACGAGCCGGCCATGCCACAGCACGCCGAGTCGACGACGTCGACCTCGTAGCCGGCCCGCTGTAGGACGGCCGTCGCGTGGTGATCCTTCTGGGTCGCCTTCTGCTGGCAGTGGCCGTGGTAGGCCAGCGACTCTTCGGGCGGATCAAACTCGACGTTGCGATCGAGTTCGTGAACGTCGATGTACTCCGTGACGCCGTAGGTGTTTGCCGCGACGCGCGCAGTCGCGTCAGACGGCAGCAGATCCAGGTAGTCCGACTGGTACATCACGGCGTCGGACGGCTCGACGGTGACGATGTCCCAGCCGTCGTCGACGTACGGCTCGAGCGCTCTGACGTTCTCTTCGGCGGTCTCTCGGCTGTGATCGAGCATGCTCTTCGAGAAGGCCGGTCGACCGCTGTCGGACACTTCCTCGGGCACCTTGACGTGGACGTTTGCGGCTTCGAGGACGCGAACGGCGGCCTTGCCGACGTAGGGGTGGCTGTAGTTCGTGTACGGGTCGGCGATCAGCAGCGCCTTGCGCGTCGCGCTGGCCTCGGGCACGCGCGTGCCGCCGCGGTCGGCCACCCAGTCGCGGAACGTCGTCCGATGGAACGACGGGAGATCGCGTTCGCGGGCGATCCCCAGCACCTTCTCCATCACCAGCCCGCTGCCGGGAACCTGCATCGCCCAGTTCGACAGCGGGGCGAACATGCTCCCGAGCCAGAGGACCGTCTCGACGTTCGCAAAGAGGTCGTCGCGCAGACTCGTGCCCTCACGCTGGTGATACTCGTGGACCACTTCGGCTTTGAGCTTGGCCATGTCGACGCCGCTGGGACAGTCGTTCTTACAGCCCTTACAGCCGATACAGAGGTCCATCACCTCGTGGACGAACTCGTCGTCGAACGGGTCGTCCGGCAGGTTCCCGTTCATCGCCGACCGGAGCATGTTCGCTCGCCCGCGCGTGCTCGTGATCTCTTCGTCGGCCGCGCGGTAGGTCGGGCACATCACGCCGCCGGTGGTGTCCTGATGGCCGGTACAGCCCCCACAGCCGTGACAGAGCTCGACCATCCCCTGGAAACCGTTGTCGTTGTCCCAGTTCAGGACGGGTTCGAAGTCGGCGTCGAAGGTGTAGGAGGCGTCGTACCGGAGGTGCTCGCCGGGGTCGAAATCGCCACAGATGTTTCCGGGGTTGAGCAACCAATCGGGGTCGAACGCCGACTTGAGGTCCCGGAAGGTCTGCCAGAGCTCCTCGCCGTAGAGTTTCCGGTTCCACTTCGTCCGAGCGCGGCCGTCGCCGTGCTCGCCCGAAACCGAGCCGCCGTGCTCGATGACCAGATCGGTGATCCGATCGGCCATCTCCCGCATCGTCTCGACGCCGTCGTCGGCCTTGAGGTTCAAAAGCGGCCGGATGTGCAACACGCCGGGACCGGCGTGGGCGTAGTACGCGGCGAAGGTGTCGTGCTCGTCGAAGATTTCCCGCATGCCGGCGACGTACTCCGGCAGGTTCTCGGGCGGGACGGCCGTGTCCTCGACGAACGGCCAGTGTTTCTCGTCGGTCGTCCGCGAGAGCAAGATCGGCAAGCCGGCCTTTCGCATCTTCCAGAACTTCGCCTGACGATCGTCGTCGTAGGCCTCTAGCGCATCGTTGGCGTGGATCTCGGCGTCTGTCCGGTCCCCGGCGTCGGGGGACGGCTCGCCCATCGGGTCGTACTCCGGGAGCCGATCGGCGAGTAGATCCGCGACCTTCCCTCTGGCTTCCTCGGCCGTCTCGGCGTAGAATTCGACCAGCAGCGTCGAATCAGTTCCCTCGGGCAACGTCGCGACGAGGTCGGAAAACTCGAGCGTATCTCGGGCCAGATCCAGGAAGACGTCGTCCATCACTTCGAGTGCGGACGGATCGTGTTCGAGGATCGGAGCGACGTCGCGCATCGCGGGCAACACACCGTCGTAGGTCAGCATGACGACTGCCGTCTCGTTGGGAACGGGCTCCAGCGAGACCGTCGCCTCGGTGACGATCGCGAGCGTGCCCTCGCTGCCGGCCAGGAGTCGTCCGAGGTTGACCTCGCCCCGGTCGCGAGCGTTTTCGATCAGCATATCGAGGTTGTACCCCGAGACGTTGCGTTTCAGGTCGGGATAGCGCTGTTCGATCTCCTCGGCGTCCTCGGTGACGATCCGGTCGACCTCCGCGTACACCCGGGCTTCGATCGGAGAGCCGTCGTCTTCGGCCTGCCGTGCGCGCGCTTCCAGCGCGTCGACGTCGACCCAGCCGAAGGTCGTTCTGGTCCCGTCGGCGAGGACGACCTCGCATTCCTCGATGTAGGCGTCGGTCTTGCCGTACTTCAGCGAATGGGCCCCGGTCGTGTTGTTGCCGATCGCACCGCCGAGGACGCTCTTGTCGCCCCACGCCGGGTCGGGAGCGAACTTGAGGTCGTGGGCCGCGAGCGCCTGGTCGAGGCGCGCGATCGTGATGCCCGGTTGCGCGCGTGCCGTCCGCCCGTCGGGATCGACCTCGAGCAACTCGTCCATGTGGTGTTTGAAATCCAGGACGACGGCCTCGTTGACCGCCTGCCCGGCGAGGCTCGTTCCGCCGCCGCGCGGGAGAACCGGAATGTCCCGCTGAGCGCAATACTCCATAACGGTGACGACGTCCGCCGTCGAGGTCGGGGAGACGACGCCGATCGGCAGTTGCTCGTAGGCGCTTGCGTCCGTCGCGAACAGCTGTCGGCTATAGCTGTCGAAGCGGACGTCGCCGTCGACGCGAGCCCGAAGGTCCGAGACGAACCCCTCTCGGTGGGTAGCTGTACTTCCGTAATCGTAATTGGCGCGGGGATCGACGATCGGATCCTCGATGCCGTCGGATTGTGTTTGCTGTGACATTGTATTGGTGTGGGTATGTTGTTAGAACACTCCGGCAGCGACGACGTACACGAGTACCATCCCGACCACGCCGGCGAACAGCGCAAAGATGATCGTGGGAACGATCGTCTTGCGCAGGATGTCGCCCTCCCGACCGGTGAGGCCGACGACGCCGCTGATCGCGGCGATGTTCTGGACGGAGATCATGTTCCCGAGGCCGCCACCGACGTTCTGAAGCGCGACGACGATCGCCCGGGAGACGCCGACCTGCTCGGCGGCGTCGTACTGGAGCGAGGCGAACAGGATGTCCGAGACGGTGTTCGATCCCGTGACGAACCCGCCGAGCGCGCCGATCCAGGGTGCGACTGCCGGCAGTGCCGCGCCAGCACCGAACGCGACGGCCTGGGAGAGCGCGTCCATCATCCCGGCGTCGAAACGGGCGCTGGCGGGGTCGGCACCCGACTGGATCAAGATCTGCGTCAACGAGACGACGATCACCAGCGTCAGCGCGGCCGGGACGATCTGTCGGACGGACTCACGCCAGGCCTCGACCGTATCCGAGCTATCCATCCGGTAGAGCAGTCCCGTCAGGATCGCAACCGGGATGAACGGCATCGTCCCGGGCAGATAGAGGTACTGGAGGTCCCAGGAGAGGTCGCTGTATCCGAGCACCGCAGGGATACCGATCGAGAACTGCTGGAGCCAGGGGACGAGCTCCAGCGTCGGCCAGCGCGTGATCAGCAGGACCGCACCGACGAGCAGGTACGGCGTCCAGGCAAGGAGCACGGGCATCTCCTTTGTGGGTTTGTCGCCGGAGATGCTATCGAGACTCAGCCCGCCGAGCCACTTGTCCGACCAGCTCTCGCGCTCGGGGAACGACCAGGGTTCGTCGGGAACGAGGATCCCTCGATCGGCCATGACAAGCCCGAGCCCGAAGACGACGAAGCCGGCGACGATCGACGGGAGTTCGGTGCCGACGAACCAGGCGATCGACCACTGGGTCAGCCCGGCGACGACGCCAAGCACCAGCGCGAACGGCGCAACCGGTGCGGTCGCGCGGACGGCTCCCCCGAGCGACCGCTCGTGTTCGTTGCCGAACCAGTACATCAACAGGAAAATCCCGAGGACGCCCCAGAAGGCGAAGGCGAGACCAGTGACGACGCCCGAGTAGCCCGAGACCAGTGCCTGGAATTCCGGTTGGGTTATCGGCTCGGCCGCTTCCGCGAGCTTGCCCTCACCGATGACTGCGTTGACCCCGCCGAGGATCGGCGTCCCAGCGGCACCGAACTGTGGATTCGGTGCGTTGAAAAACAGGGCGAACACGGCCGCACCCAACGGCGGGAACCCGAGCCCGATCAAAAGCGGTGCGGCGAGCGCGCCGGGCGTGCCGAAGCCGGCGACCCCCTCGATGATCGTCTCGAACCCGAGTCCGATCAACAGCAACTGGATGCGCCTGTCCGTCGAGATCCCGCTGAAGTGCCACCTGATCGTCGAGATCGCGCCGCTGATGTCCAGGTAGTTCATCAGCAGGATCGCCCCGAAGACGATCAGGATGATGTCGATGGCCGAGAGCCCGCCGAAGACCGCCGAGGCGGCCCACCACGAGGGGTCCATCTGCCAGTAGGCCAATCCAAGTACCGTCGCGATGACCCAGCCGACACCCATCGCCCGTGCTGCTGACCACCGGAACACCAAAAGGAGTGCGAAGGCCGCCGCGATCGGGATCGACGCCAGAACCGCCAGCGTGAGCGTCCCCACCATCAGTGCCCCACTACGCTCTGGCCCGACCCACGAGAGGTCGGTGCTCCGGGTGGCCTGTCGTCGAATCCATCGATCGAACCGGGAACGACCCCGCCCGAACGAGCGTGCAATCGCGTGCCTTGCCTGCGTGAGCCTGGCATAGGTCGAAGCTCATACTGAAACCACTTGTATCTATTGTATGATTCTATATGAATACCAAAAGAGGTCGATCCGATTGGTTCCCACATTCGATATCGATATTAGTTACGTTACAATGCATATCAGAGCGTCGAAACTCGAAAATATAGGTAAAAACAGCAAAGACCGTCGTACTATCGAGTATATAAAGAGAGAGCGTACTCCGAGTTAGATAGCACACGAGTGTACGAGGGCTACATACGAATACAGGCAAGTGTACACGAGTGAATCGATACGCGGTCGAAGCGGGGGTGGTGTTCGACCCACCGCGAGTCGGGTATCTTCACAAACGCACAGCCGGCA
>JBMCBU010000037.1:0-12198 GCA_048623335.1 Halapricum sp. | reverse complement strand
AGCAGGTTCGAAAGGATCTCGCCGCCGATCCGTACCTCAAGTACATCCTCGCGCTCTCTGCCCTGCTCTCGGCGTTCTGGATCTGGCACCGACTACCGAATTTCGCGACGCGCGACGAGCGCTGGCGGGTCGTCGACGTGATGGAAGTCGGTGGGTTCGTCGTCAACGACGGGTTCAGCGTCGAGACGCTCCAGGAGGGGACGAAGTACTGGCGCACCTTCGGACCGACGCTGTATCTCTACGCGCTCGTGGCGCTTCCGGCGATCGGAATCGCCGTCCTGACCGGGGACGCGAGCGCGTTCGGTGATCTGTTCGGTGCGATCGGGACCGACTTCTACGCCCACTGGCAGGCGATCCCGGCCTGGCTGTGGTGGGCGACGGTCCTGCCGGCCCGGCTGACGAACGTCGCCTTCGCCGTCGGCTCCGTCTACCTGCTCTATCGGATCGGAACACACGTGCGCGACCGGCCGACCGGACGCCTCGCGGCGCTTTTGCTCTCGCTGACCTGGGGCGTGATCGTCCTCGCACACGAGGCCGGCGAAGACGTCCCGGCGCTGTTCTGTATCCTGCTGGTCTTCTATCTCGCCGTGCGGTACGTCGAAACCGGGTCGCGCCGGCTCTTCCTTACCGGGAGTGCCGTCGGCGGGCTCGCGATCGCGTTCAAGCCCACCGCCGGTGTCACGGCGATCCTGCTGGGCGTCGCGTACCTGCTCCGGGCCGGCCGGGCGGACGATCCGAGACGGGCACTGCTCCGACCCGAACTGTTAGTCGGCGGCCCGCTACTCGCAGTGGCCGTCTTGTACCTCTCGTTTCCGAGTGCCGTCGTCAACACGCTCCCGAGTGGCTCCTCCGGTAGCGTATTGGCCGACATGTGGGAGGGGCCGCAAGTCATCGTCGATCGAATCGATCGCGTCGCCAACGAGAAGACGGACTCACACGGCTGGCTCAATCGGTCGGCCCGGTGGTGGTACGTCCGCGGCGTCGCGAACGGACTCGGGTGGCCGCTGGCGCTCGCGTCCGTCGGCGGAGTCGTGGCCGGTGTCGTCTCGCTGGGACGGCGAGCCCTCGCGGCGCTGTCGGCCCGAACGGACGAGACCGCCACGCGCGGGTGGCCGACCCTCTCGCTCGAAACTTCCGCGGTCGTCCTCGCTCTGTCGGTCATCGGCACCATGACCGCGGTGTTCTCGACGTGGGCGTACTTCCGCACACACCACCTGCTGGGGATGTTCCCGATGGGGATCCTGCTTGTCGCGCTTGCCCTGCAGTGGCTCGATGCCGACCGGGAGCGCGTGGCCCGAGGGCTCGCGGTCGTACTGGTCGTCTCGACGGCGATCTACGCCGGCATCGGGACGGTCGGCTACGCGAACCAGCCACGCGATGCGGCCGTGGGCTGGCTGACTGCTGACGGGGGCGCGAACGCGACGGTCGAGACCTACGCCGAAGACTCCCAGGAGGCCGCAGTGCCCCACGGCTGGACGATCTATCGGCCGACCGCCGGGACGGACGGGCTGGCCCGGAGCCAGTGGATGCAAAACGTCGAGCAGCGCTGTCCCGACTACATCGTGCTCAACTACCAGCGGGCGATGCTCTGGCTCGCACCGGACAACCACAGCCAGCTTTCCGAACGCTGGACCTACCCGGGCGACGCCGAGTACGTTCACGACATGCTGGCCGAGGACGGCCCCTACGAGACGGAGAACGCACCGTACCCCTACGACGTCGCCGCGACGTTCGGGCGGGAGCCACCGTTCCTCGAGGACGGCCAGCCCTACGACAGAACCTGGAACGTGATCCGGGCCGGGATCTATCCCCGGACGATCGAGTACGGCGATCCGCAGGATTTCGGCGTCTACGGGTACACGGTCGTCCTCGAACGAACGGAAAGATGTGACGGCTCGAAGTGACCGGTAGCCGGTTTGCACGGGCAACACGGTTCTGTGGGGAGGTCATAGGGATTAACGTAGCCGATCGGAAGAATCCCACCTCCGGTCGGGTGATGGATGTCGATTTCCCGAGAGAAATCTGTGGGTTTCTACGCGAATCCCTATCAGTCTCGATCGCTGGCCTCGCTACCGAACGTCCAGGGATCGTTCGAGAGCAGTCGTTCGGGCCTGAGTTTTCCCTGGACGTGATGGCCCTTCGATTCGTGAGCGTCGATTTCCTCGCGATCGATCTCGGTCTCGCAGTCCCTGCAGTACCAGCGGGTGTTCATAGTTCGGCCTCCGGTCGGGTGTGCGCGGCGATTTCCTCACGAACGGCCTCGATCACGTCGGGGACGCGCTCGGCCACGGCGTCGCTCAACTCCGTACCCGGCCCGACGTCGGCCGGCTGGACGCCGATGACGAGCAACTCCGCTGGCAGGTCGTAGGTGGCGCTTCCGGCCTCTAACGCGTCCGAAAACGAGAAGTCGTGCATCAGCACCTCTGGTGGTGAGCCGTCGAACGACCCTTCACGATAGTGATAGCGGTGGATCGATCCGGGTTCGGCGCCCTCGAGTGCGACCGCGTCGACGATGACCGCGTAGTCGGCACCGCTCATCGCCTCCAGGGCGAAAAACGCCGTCGTGCCGGCGTGGGCCGCGACGACGCCGTCCGGAAGTCCCCTCTCGCGAAGCGCTTCGATCACGTGCTCGCCCAGTCCGTCGTCGCTCATGATCGGATTGCCGACGCCGACGACTGCGACGTGCGATCGATCACTCATCCGTCGGCCCACCACCGCGCGGAGCCCTGTCTGCTGTCGCGCCTGCGCTGCGTTCGTCGTCGGTCTGCCCTCCGTCAGCAGCTGCTGGGGTCGGTCCGTCTTCGGACGACGGCGTTTCGGTCGGCGCTTCATCGTCTCTGTGCACGATGTATGCCTTCACGTCGCCGAACACCATCGAGTTGAGGATGTCCCAGTTGCTGGGCAGGGCCGCGAAGTAGATGTGAAATAGTACCATCACTGCGGTGATGAAAGCCAGCAGCAGGTGGATCTGCTTGAGGGTTTCGAGGGCCATCCAGCCGGCCATGAATCCCAGCGCGTCGATCCACCAGGTCGACTCGGTCGCCATCTCGCGGTACATGCCGAACCCGGTCAGCGCGAGGATCCCGATGAAGATGGCGATCCACCAGAAGAACGTCTTTTGCATCGGGTGGTGAGCGATCCAGTCTCCCTCGTCTTCGTCGTAGGCGCGCCGCGCGTCGTGGTAGTAGGGAAGGTACTTCCGCAGACCAACGAACGCCTCGGCGATGGCGGTCCCGACCTGGATGTCGGCGATCTCCAGCAGCTGGTGGTGTTTGTCGACGAAGACGTAGTAGTAGGGAAAGACCACGAACGTGATCGCCACGATCAGGATTCCGGTCCACATGTGCAGCCCCAAGGCGACGTAGTAGCCGTCCCAGATACCCGACTCGAGCAGGACGTAGTTCCCCGTCCAGATCGCAAAGCCAGTCCACAAAAGCAGGAAGAACAAGATCGCCTGCACCCAGTGGCTGATCCGGTTGCCCAGCGAATGGCGCTCGACCGACCGACGCTCGGCGGTCGCTAACTGGCCGACCCTGTCGTCGGTCTCCTTGAGGTCCGCGCGGGCCAGCCGGACGAGCCGCCGGACCCGGGCGAACACACCCGTCCCGTCGCCTGATGGCGCGCCATCAGTCCCGTTCGACATCGGTCATCCCCCCCGGCGAGGCCGGCTTGAGTTCGGTCTCGTACGATCCCTCCGGGCTATCGACGTGGACCGAACAGGCCAGGCACGGATCGAACGATCGGATCGTCCGCATCACGTTGATCGGGTTCTCGATGTCTTCGACCGGGTCGCCGACGATGCCTTCCTCGATGATCGACGGGTTGCCCTCGCCGTCCCGTGGCCCGATGTTCCATAGCGTCGGCGTGATGATCTGGTAGCGTTCGATCTTGCCGTTCTCGACGTCCACGTAGTGTGAGAGCGTCCCCCGGGACGGCTCCCAGAGGCCGACCCCCTTCCCGGTGTAATCGTCGGGGAAGTCGGCCATGAGCGGTGCGTTCGGGTCGAACGCGTCCAGCAGATCGAGAACCCGGTCGCGGACGATCAGCACCTCCTGTGCGCGAGCGATGAGACGGTTGAGCGTGTTGCTCTCGTCGAAACCCCCACCCAGATTCGCCCGGAGGTCGAACGGATCGTAGTCCGAAATCACGAGCCTGGCGAGCGGGCCGACCTCCATCGTCTCGCCGTCGAACCGGGGTGCCTTCCCCCAGGAGTAAGCCCCCTCTTTGTCGGGGTCCGGCTCCGGTGGCCCCGCCTCGGTCGGCGGTCCGGCCGAGTCGTCCGTGTAGTAGGAGTACTCCGTGTCTTCGGAGAGAGCATCGACGATTTCCTCTTTCGACAGCAGCTCGGTGGACCCGCCGCGATACACGCCGCGTTTGAAGATCAGTTCGTCGGAGTCGGGTTCTCTGAACAGCCCGTTGCTGTAGTAGCGGTTCGGCCCCGATCCGAGGTCGGCGGCCCCTTCCCTGACGGCGGCCACGAGAATCGAGACGACGTCGTGAAGCCCTTCGCCCAGTTCGGGGTCGAACTCCCCGTTCTGGACGGTTTCGAGGACTTCCGGGACGTTCTCGGTCGGCCCGAGCCAGTTGCTGACCTCCTTGACGCGAGATTTGACGGTCTGTACAGTCGAAACGTCGGGATTGGTCGCAACGCCGCCGGGAACGAACGCGAGCGGGTGAGGAGCGCGCCCGCCGAACTCAGCCAGCGCCTGCATGAGCTTGCGCTGGTTGTCGAGCGCGCCCTGATACCCATCGCCTTCGAGTGGGTCAAGCCGTTCGAAGCCGGTGTCTGCGACCGCGTCGCTGTAGTCAGGGCCGACTAAGGCGAACAGGTGGATCGCGTGGTTCCACAGGAAGAAGATACCCTCGGTCGCGTCCCGGAGGATCTTGGCGTGTTCCGGGATGCCGTCGAAGGCCCCGGCGTTGATCGCCGCGTCTTCGGTCGCCCGCGATGAGCCGATCCGGTGACAGATGAAACAGACGCCACAGACTTTCCCCGTGAGCTGTGCGGCGTCACGAGGTGACCGGCCGACAGTGATGATCTCGGCACCCCGGAACATCTTCATCGTGCTCCTGGCTTCCGTGATCTGGCCGTCTTCTACTTCTAGCTCCATCCCGTGATGGCCTTCGATGCGCGTCGTCGGATCGATGTTCACTTCTACCATAGTAGATCACTCCGTTCTGTCGTCGCTGGTTTCCGTCTCTGGCTGCTGGGTCGCGTCGGCTGCCGTGGGTTCCTCCTCGATGGCTTCCGCTGTCTCCACGTCGTCCTCGCCTGACTTGCCGTACCCCATCGCCTTGCGACCGGCGTGGGCACCGATGCCGACCACGCCTGCGCCGACAGCGGCCAGCCCGGCCGTCCCGACGTCGACGCCGAAGATGTTCTGCCGTTCGACTTCCTTGTCAAGCGGCTGGAAGCGATCCCAGAACCCGGGTTCCATACAGCCGATACACGGCGCGCCCACGTTGAGGCAGACGCTCGTCCCGTCGTTCCACAGCCGGGTCTGGTCGTCACAGTTCGTGTAGGGGCCAGCACACCCCACCTTGTACAGACACCCCTCATCGCCGGGTTTGTCCGCGAACTCGCCGCGGTCGAAGTAGCCACGCCACTTGCAGTTGTCGTGGACGAGCGGCTCGTAGAACGGCTTGGGCCGTTGATAACGGTCGAGATCCGGCTCGTGTCCGTTGAGGACGGTTGCCAGCGTCAACAGGATGTAGTCAGGATGCGGGGGACACCCTCCGAGGTTGATCACCGGCAGTCCCGATCCGGCGGTGAAATCCGGCCCGAGCACGCCCGGCTGGTCGCGTTGCTCGAACTGGAGACCCTTCGCTCCCGTGACGTTACCGGGAGACGTCTGGACGCCCGTGTTTTCGGCCGCCGGCCAGCCGCCGAAAGAGGCACAGTTGCCCACGCCGATCACGTACTCAGCTTCCGGAGCCAGTTCGTCGACCCAATCGACGAGCGGCTTCTCGGCGACCGTCGCGGCGGACGGAATCTGGGTCGGCACCGACCCCTCGAGGACGAGGATATCCGGCGACGTGCTCATCGAGTCGATAGCGGCCTCACCGTGTGCAGCCATGAGCGTCGGGTGGAAGGTCAGTTCCATCCGGAACTCGCTGAGGGTCTCTTCCAGGGTCGGATACTGCCCCTGCAGGAGCGATATCGTACATCCCGAACAGCTCTGTCCTTGCAACCAGACGACCTCGAGCTCCCCGTCCGTCGCCTGCTGGAGCGCCTGCGCGATCTCGCCCGTGTGACGAGAGACGACCGCTCCAGCCGACATCGTGCCGGCGAGCTTCAAGAAATTCCGCCTGGTCTGGCCGCCGCCGTTGCTACCTATCGCCATATTCGGAAAAGCGGGTGAAAGATAATTAAAAACAGCACGACGTTCCAGCGGCGTGAGAAATACAAACGGAAATTACGTTGTATGGCGTTTATTCACGTCGAGGCGGGGTGAACGCTACCAGGGATCGCCGCTGGCGAGGTCGAGGTCGTGATCGAGTTTCGAGGACGGACAGATGTCTTCCAGGACACACTCGGAGCAATCCGGATTGCGTGCTGTACAGACCGCACGCCCGTGGTCGATGAACAGGTGCGTGAAGGCCTGCCAGTCCTCCCGCGGGACGAGTGACGTGAGATCCCCCTCGATGGCCTCCGGCCGCTGCTCTTCGGTGAGTCCGAGTCGGCGCGAGATCCGCTGGACGTGCGTGTCGACGACGATGCCCTCGATCACGTCGTGGCCGTGCTGGAGGACGACGTTTGCGGTCTTTCGTCCCACCCCCGGCAGGTCGGTCAACTCCTCCATCGTGTCGGGCACTTCCCCGTTGTGTTCGTCGACGAGCCTCTCGCCGATACCCTTGAGGTAACCACCCTTGTTGTTGTGGAAGGTGACCCCATAGATGTCTTCAGCGAGTTGCTCTTCGCTGGCCTCGGCGTAGTCTTCGGCGGTTTCGTACGTTTCGAAGAGCGATGCAGTGACCTCGTTGACGCGCTCGTCGGTACACTGCGCCGAGAGCACGACTGCGACGAGCAGCTCCAGCCGATCGGAGAAGGTAAGCGAGATTGTCGAATCGGGATACGCCTCTTGCAGTCGATCGATCACTTCGGCGGCCTGTGCCTCGCGAGAATCGAGTGACTCGCCCATGATCGAGACTCGGGCCGCCGAGGTTTGAGGGGTTCGAAAGCGATCAGCGGTTCGAGGGACGATCCAGCCGTACTATTCGCTATCGGACGGTCGACGCCCGAACGCCACCAGATACAGCGGTTCGAACGCCGCTTGCAGCGCCAGGGCGTCCGCCAACGCCTCGTCGTCGAACGCGCCGACCGGACAGCTGTTCAGTCCCTGCGCCTCACAGAGCAGGTGGACGTTCTGGGCGGCGTGGCCCGCCTCCATGTGAACGTAGCGCTCGCCGTGGTCGGGATATCGTCCCGTGGTGCGGCCGTAATCCGCTGACAGCGCGATGACGGCGGGCGCGTCAGCGACGACCGGCTGGTCGCCAGCCGCGGCCGTGAGTTCGTCCTGGACCGGTGTGTCGAGACGGCGCTTGAGCACGTGTCGGTTCGGGTCGTACCGATAGAGACCGACATCGAGTTCGGTGCAACCGCCATCGGCGACTTCCAGATCGGCGACCAGGGGATACGTCGCTCCAGCACTCGGGGTCGCCCGCATGTCGATTCCATCCCGCTCGTGGGTAAGTCCCTGCACTCCCCACAGCAACTGCGCGACAGCGTCGAGCGACACGGGTTCGTCGGCGAACGATCGGCGACTCGCCCGCGTCGCGATCGCCCGCTCGATGCTCGTCGATCCGTCCGTCGACGGCTCGGGTAACTCGATCGTGTCCATGCGCGCTCTTCGTCGACGGACGTCAAAAGTGTCCGTCCTACGGTCTTTCGGCCGCCTCGACGACTGCCGATCGAAGTTCGTCGGATGGCTCCCGATCGTCCGGGCCGCTCGCGCTCCAGGCGAAACGGATCACACACCGTGGATCCGCGACCACGACCGCTCGCCGGGGTTCGGCGTCCCCGCGTGTGATTCCGTAGAGATCGGTGACGTACCCGCCACGGTCGTACAGGACCGGAAACGGTAGCCCTTCGGCGAGCCGGGCAGTCACGTCCGGATCAGTACCGACCCCGAAGACGGCGACGCGATCAACCAGACGCGCCCAGTCGACACCGGCGAGCGCCTCCAGTAGCAGCCGTCCCGCCGACTCGTCGCCGGGGACGAACGCCAGCACCACCGGGCCGGCGTCCGCTGCTGCCGAGAGCATGTACTCCGCGTCGGGGTTGTCAGCCGCCGGTAGATAGAAGTCCGGTGCGGGGTCGCCCGTCTCGAGCATACGCTCTTCTCGGAGCGCGCGGGAAAAAGCGTGCGGGATCTCGCCGGACGGGAACTCCTGACACACTCGGGAAATCCTGAAGACAGGCCCGTCCGACTGTCGAGATATGCCCGGACCCGTATTTCTCCGTGGTGAGGACGTGACGCTCCATCCCCAGGGCGACGAAGACGTACAGTTCCTCCAGGAGTTGATCAACCATCCCGACGTCTGGCCGTCGCTGTCGCATATCGACCCGGTCACCGAGGCCGAAGAACGCGAGTGGATCGAAGACACCGACCGCGACAGCGTCGACTTGCTCGTCTGTGCGGACGGCGAGCCGGTCGGAACGATCGGTCTCAACCAGCTCAACGAGACGTGGGGGCTGGCCGAACTGGGCTACATGATCGCCCCTCAAGCCCAGGGCAACGGCTACGCTACCGACGCCGCCCGCCGGCTGGTTCGGTACGGGTTCGAGGACCGTCGGCTGGAGAAGATACTGGCGAACGTCTACGAGACGAATCCGGCCTCCCAGCGCGTCCTCGAAAAGGTCGGGTTCGAGCAGGAGGGCGTCCTGCGCGAGCAGGCGTACGTCCGCGGGGGGCGCCTCGACGTGATCCGGTACGGTCTGCTGGCCCACGAGTTCGATGCGTGACCGAAACAGCGACGCGTGATCCAGGGATATATCTCCACCCCTTATAGCGATACGCGATCGTCTCCGACCGACGACGTAACTGCTAATGGGCTCGAACGCCCAGACATCCCATGGCCTTTCGCCGATTGTTACGTGGCCAGATCGACCGGGAGCGACTGGAGAGCGTCGCACAGGCGGTCGCAGCGCGTCACGGGCAGTCGGTCGAGCGCATCGAGGTGCTGGACGCGGACAACTGGCTGTCGACGCCGTTCGTGCTCGACGATCAGTACTTCGTCAAGGTGATCTCCCGCCAGCACTCGCTTGTGCACACGTTACTGACCACCGGGCGAAACCTCGGGGCGTTTTCCAGCGGTTCGGAGGGGTTTTTCGAGCACTTCTCGACGCCCGCGGAGATGGCCGAGCACGAACTCGCCGCGGCCCGGCAGATGCGCGAACTGGGGATCAACGTCCCACGCCCGGTCGAGGCGTTCGAACACGACGGGCTGGGCGTGCTCGTCATGGAGTATCTCCCGGAGTTCATCACGCTGGACGACGCGCCGGTCGAAACGGTTCGCGCCCATGCGGCGTCGCTTTTCCGCTGGTTGACCGAGATGCACGAAGCGGGGTTCGCCCACGGCGACCTCCGGGCGGAAAACGTCCTCCTCTCCCGAGACGAACTGTACTTCATCGACGCGACGGCCGTCGACGAGCGGCGGATAGACGAGGCCCGCGCCTACGACGTCGCGTGTGCGCTGGCCGTCCTCGAACCGATTATCGGGGCTGACGATGCCGTCACGGCGGCCGCGACCGCCTGTGACGACGAAACGCTGCTGGCCGCCGGCGACTTTCTGGATTTCGTCAACATCCGGCCGGACCACCGCTTCGATGCTCGCGCAGTGACGGGTGAACTGGAGAAAACAGTGACGCGAGACGGGTAGCGCCAGGCTCGGTGTTGCTCCCGCTGGGAGACACACACAGGGTGCAAGCGACGCTGCTCACCGAAACAGAAAGCGGAAAGAGGGGGTGGGTGGGGGTGGGGGGTGTTGGGGTGGCACCCGAAATTGGGTGCAAGATGGCCTTGGGAGGCTGTATAAAAGAACCTTGTGGCTCGGATATCGACTATCTTCCCGAATTCAGTGCCGTTAGACATAAACACGCGTAAATCGTAAATCGTGATCGTGACGACGACGGCACCGACCGACACCGCGGATCCGACCGTCCGCCAGGCCGTTCGAACGGACTTGTTGGCCGTCTTCCGGATCGAACGGGCGTCGTTTCCTCAGCCGTGGCCGTACTCGGCGTTCGAGCAGTTTCTCCCGGCGCCGGGGTTTCTGGTGGCTGAAATCGGCGGACCCGACGAACCCGGCCGGTCGGGAATCGTCGGCTACGTCGTCGCCGATACGGTTCCGAATCACGGCCGGCCGCTGGGTCACGTCAAGGACCTCGCAGTCCATCCCGACCGACGCGGCGAAGGGGTCGGCACGCAGCTCCTCGGGCAGGCGCTGGCCGTCCTCGACGAGCTGGGTGTCAGTTCCGTCAAACTGGAGGTTCGGGCCGGTAACGAACGAGCCCAGTCGCTATACGAACGGTTCGGATTCAGACACGTGCGGACCATTCCCAACTATTACGACGACGGCGAAAACGCGCTCGTGCTCGTCCGGTGAGCGACGGACTGTTCCGTCGCACACTGGGCCGACAACAGGATGTCCCGTTCGTTAGTCTTTAGCCCCCGCGACGCCGAATCGAAGGTAATGACTGCGCAAGCCGCCGAATCACGCGACCTGGCGGTCGTCATCGGGCTGGAGGTCCACGTCCAACTGGAGACGGAGACGAAGATCTTCTGTGGCTGTTCGACCGGGGCCGCCGAGGAACCCAACACCAACACCTGTCCGGTCTGTCTGGGGCTTCCCGGCGCGTTACCGGTCCTCAACGAAGGGGCCGTCGAGGCCGCCGTCAAGGTGGGCAAGGCGATCGACGCTTCGATCCCCGAGGAGACGGCCTTCCACCGGAAGAACTACTACTACCCCGACCTGCCGAAGAACTTCCAGATCACCCAGTACGACGCCCCCATCTGCCAGGACGGCGTCCTGGAGTTCTCCCACGAGGGTCGGCGCCGGTCGGTCGGGATCCGCCGCGCCCACCTCGAAGAGGACCCCGGTTCGATCAAGCACGTCCGCGAGGGATCAGAGAGCCTGGAGGCCCGGACGTGTTCGATCGATCGGGCCGACTACACGCTGATCGATTACAACCGCGCGGGCACGCCACTGATGGAGATCGTCACCGAGCCGGATTTCCGCGATCCTGCGGAGGTTCGGGCGTTTCTGGAAAAGCTCGAGGAAGTCCTGGAGTATCTGGGCGTGTTCGATCCCACCCGCGACGGGAGCCTGCGGATCGACGCCAACCTCTCGGTGGTCGACGCCGAGGACGTGGACGCCGACGGCCACATCGACGAGGACGTGCTGGAAGAAGCCAACCGCACCGAGGTCAAGAACATCTCCAGTCACAAGGGTGCCGAGCAGGCCCTCTCGTTCGAGGCCTCCCGTCAGAAGAAGCTGCTCGAGTCCGGCCGGGCGGTCGAACAGGAGACGCGCCACTTCAACGAAACCCACGGCAACACCGTGGCGATGCGTTCGAAAGAAGCGGAGAAAGACTACCGGTACTTCAGGGAGGCTGATCTGCCGCCGCTGCAGGTCAGCGACTGGACGGCCGAGATCGAGATCCCCGAACTGCCCGACGCCCGGCGCGAGCGCTTCCAGGAAGAATATGGCCTCAGTGCCGAAGCGGCCTCGAAGCTCACCTCGACGAAACAGGTCGCGGACTTCTACGAACAGCTCGCCAGCGAGTACGACGCCGATCTGGTGGCGACGTGGGTCGCGGACAACCTGCTGGGCGAGCTGAACTACCGCGACCTGGCCGTGACCGACATCGAGGATCGACTCGAAGAGGTCGCGACGTTGGTCGAGTTGGTCGCAGCGGAGGAGATCACCGCAAAGAACGCCCGTGAGACCGTTCTTCGGGGGATGCTCGACGACGGTGACGACCCCGAGACGATCGTCGACCGGGAAGGGCTGGGCAAGACGACCGGCGATGCAGTCCAGCAAGCCGTCGTCGAAGCGGTCGAGGAGAACCCCGACGCTGTCGAGGATTATCACAGCGGCGAGGACGGCGCGATCAACTTCCTCGTCGGACAGGTCATGCAAAAGACGGGCGGGAGCGCCGATCCAGGTGAAGTCAACGGGCTGCTCCGCGGGGAG
>JBMCBU010000036.1:0-12349 GCA_048623335.1 Halapricum sp. | reverse complement strand
GGCTTGGGAACGACCCGATGCCCCACGCGGGAATCCCTTCAGGGCGGGGAGGATGCCAATGCACGGTTCTGATCGAAGTGAGTGTGTTGTGTTCGGTCACGCGACGTCGTCCTCGTCAGCCGGCGACTCTGTTTCGACCGGATCGGCCGTATCGCGGTCGACAGCTACTCGAACCTTCTGAATACGGGCGTCTTCGACCTGTTCGACTCGTAGCGTCACGTTCTCGTAGTCGAACGTCTCGCCTTGTTCGACGAGGCGGCCCGCGCGATTGAAAATGAACCCTGCAATCGTCTCGAACTCCTCGCCTTCTGGCAGGACGATATCGAGCGCCTCGTTGACGTCTTCGATATTTACCGACCCATCCACCGAGACGGTGTCGTCGCTGACGAACTCGATCGGGTGCTCTTCGTCGCCAGCCAGTATCTCCCCAACGATTTCCTCAGTGAGGTCTTCCATCGTGATGAGGCCCTCGGTGGCACCGAACTCGTCGATGACGATGACCATGTGCAATCGGTCTGTGCGCATCTCCGAGAGGAGGTCGTCGACGTTCTTGGATTCGGGGACGTGTAACGTCGGCGTGATCACGTCTTCCACCGTGCGGTCAGCGAAGTCGCCGTAGGAGCCGCTCAGATCACGGATGTCGAAAACACCGATCACGTTGTCGAGCGATCCCTCGTACGCTGGCAGGCGGGCGTGCCCGCTTTGGACACACTGCTCGATGGCTTCCTCGACGGTCGCCTCGCTAGAGATCGCCGCCATATCGAGGCGAGGGGTCATCACTTCCTTGGCGATGGCGTCAGTGAATCGCAGGGCACGCTGAAGCCGCTGGCGTTCCTCCTCGTCGAGGACACCCTCGCGCTCGCCCGTCTGGATCATGTTCCGAATCTCGTCGCGGCTAATGTAGGTCGACTCGATGGACGGGCTGCCGCCGGTGATCTTGTTCACGATGCTCGTCAGATAGTAGAACAGAGTAATGAGCGGCCACAGGAACTTCTCGACGATTTTCAGCCCCCGTGCGACGCGTCGTGCGTGTAGTTCGGTGTTCTCGACGGCGTAGGACTTCGGCGCGCTCTCGCCGAATACGAGCACCATCGACGTGATACCCAGCGATGAGACGATAACAGCCGTGCCGGCGTCGAAGTAGAAGCCGACGATGGTCGTCGAGACGGAGGACATCGTGATGTTGACCATGTTGTTCCCCACGAGAATCGTCACGAGCAGGCGGTGGGGGTCCTCTTTGAGAGACTTGACTGCCTGTGCGCCACGGAGCCCCTCTTCGACCATCGCGTCGATCTGGTGGGTCGGCAGGGAGAACAGCGCGATCTCTGACGACGAGAAAAAGCCCGACCCCACGAGGAGCAGTAAGATCAAGCCGATACCGATCACGGTAACTGTCGTCTGACCCACTTCGACACCGACGACTGGCACAGCGAACTGTAAGAGACCGCCTCCGGATGGTACTGTGGGCAAGGATAACCACATACTATGGCCTATCGGACGAGCAGAAAAGTAACCCCCGGTAGCGGTGTACCAAGACAGCGATGAAAGGCAACGACGATTGAGGTGGAAGTTCACGCCATGAGCACCCGATCAATTCAGTTCTCCCGACGCGAATGTGATAAAATATCTTCGAAACTCGATGAGGTAGGTGATGCAAAATCGCGTGACGTCGACGAGTTTCTCGAACCACAGACTGAGTACGACGCTGTGTTCGTCGAAGACGTGGGCGTGAGGTCGATACTCGAAAACTCGGGCAACGCGCGGAACAAGGCGGAAGTCAGGTGGCGCGATTTCATGACGATTCTCGAACACCGCGGTCGGACGCACGGGTGTCACATGGTCGAAGTGGGACCTCGCGGTACGACGAACGAATGTGTGTCGTGTGGAGTCTGACAAGCCGTCGTGAGTTCGCGAGCAGTCGTGCCCGTCGTGCGGGTTCGAGTTGGATTGAGATCAGAGATGTCTGCAAATCGCGTCGTGGAAACAGGAGGCTCCCCCCTCAAGGAATCGTCTCACGGTCACGTCGTCGTTCCGCCGCCAAACGCCAGCAGGAACAACAGTCCCATGATGTTCTCCTCGATGTAGGTTTCGGCGGCAGCTTTCACCTGCTCGATGTCTTCCTCGTAGGAGGCGGTCACCGTCTGGTCGGTCGTTTCCACCTGTACGTCTTCGAGTCTTCTCTTGACTTCCTCGGAAGTATCATCCATTCGGGACGCCGCGTCGATCGCGAACTCGATGTCCTCTTTCAACTGGCTCGCGGCATCGCCGGCCCACATGCTCGTCTCGACGCCGTAAGCGGAGTCGGTTTTGTAGACGCTCCCGGACGTGTATTCGATCTGATCGAGGCTTTCTATCTCGATCTCTTCGGTATCCATATCCTCGAGAGTGCCTTCGGGAACAACGGTCGCGAATTGCATGTGTCCATCGGTCGTCTCATCGTACATGTCCGCCAGTTCGCTATCGATCGCGTCGCCGTCACCGTTCACGACGTCGATGACGTCTTCGAGTACCTCCGTCGAACCGATGACGTACTGGCCCTCGGAGAGAACCGCCATCCCGCCATCGTCCGTATCGGGCTCCGAGTAGAGTGTCGTCCCGTTGTATTCGGATTCTTCCAAGTCGTTGTCACCCTCGGACTCGAGGACGCCGACCAGCTCCTCCTCTGCCCAGTCGGTCTCCATGATGACCCCGGCATACTCCTCGTCGACGTCGTCATCCTCGAGTTGCATAAACAGCGTGCCTTGCTGGAACCCGGTCGGATCGAGGTCGGCCTCCTGTTGGGCCATCTCGATCGCCGCATCGACGTCTTCAGGCAGGTCGGTCTCTCCCCCACCGAACTGCTGTATCTCCTCGAGGGCCACGTCGACGAGATCCCGGAGATCGTCGTCGTCCAGGATCTCCTGGGCGTCGACTGAGACGACCACGTCGGCTCGTGACGGCACGCTCTCGCTCGCGTTCTGGTTCGACTCGTCACCGCCAAGGATATCACTACAGCCGGCGAGCGAGCCGATCGCCAGAAACCCGGCACCTGCGGCACTATGTCGTAGCAGATCACGTCGCGTGTACTGTTGCGGGGACATCTCCGTGATTGACACTCCTGGAGCGAGAGTGAAATAGGTACGGATCTGCCCTGATCGGCCGCGGCATCAGACTTTCGATGTATCCCGAGAGTGATCACTTGTGCGAGTGACCATCGCACCAAAGAAGTTCGAGACGTTGCTGGCTCAGATGGTCGTGCCGCCGCCACCGAGCAAGATGAAAAACAGCAGGTCCATCAGGTTGTTCTCGACGTAGGTCTTCACCTGTTCGATGTCTTCCTCGTAGGACATCGTCACCGTCTGACCGGAGACTGTCACCTCGATGTCGTTGATCCGATCCGCGAGGTCGTCGTCGACCTCATCAGAGAGGGTGAGAGCACTCAAGACGTTATCCAGCTCGTCACGCAGATCCTCTGACGTCTGCGCATCGGCGGTCCACATGTTCATCTCTAGACCGTACGTGGTGTCGGTCTTGTAGACGCTGCCGGACATGTACTCGATCTCGTCGACGTTGTCCAGACTGACCTCGTCTTCCTGGAAGTCTTCCTCGTCGAGCGCGCCCTCCGGCACGGCAGTCGCGAACGCGACGTGGCCGGCGGTCGTGTCATCGTATAGTGTGGCGAGTTCGCCCGCGATCGGATCGGCGTCGCCGTTGACGACGTCGATGACGCCTTCCAGGACCTCCACCGTCCCGAGGACGTACTGCCCGTCCGAGAGCACTGCCAGCCCGCCTTCTTCGTCGTCTTCGGATGTGTAGATCGGGAATCCGCCGTATTCGGACTGCTGGAGCGATTCGTCGCCTTCGGACTCGATCGAATCGACCAGTTCGCTTTCGGTCCAGTCGGTCTGCATGGCTATGCCCACATACTCTTCGTCGACGTCCGACTGCTCCAGTTCCATGAACAGCAAGCCCTGCTGGAACCCGGTCGGATCGAGGTCGGCCTCCTGTTGGGCCATCTCGATCGCCGAATCGACGTCTTCGGGCAGGTCGCCGCTGTCGTCGATTGTCCGGAGTTGCTGGAGAACCGTATCGCCCATATCCCGGAGGTCGTCGTCGTTCAGCATCGCCTGGACGTCCATCGAGACGACCGCACCGGCCCGCGCAGGTACGATCTCGCTGGGACGGATCGAGACGGACGGTTCGCCGTTGCCCGGCTCGGTCGTGGTCTCGTCAGGTTCGGTCGTGGTCTCGTCAGGTTCGGTCGTGGTCTCGTCAGGCTCGGTCGTGGTCTCGCCAGGTTCGGTCGTGGTGTCACCCGGTGCCGTGGTCTCGCCCGGGGTCGTCTCGGTACCGTCGCCGCCGTCGCTACACCCCGCCATCGAACCGAGGACGACCAATCCTGTCCCTGCCGCACCCTTTTGCATGAGGTCGCGTCGTGTGTACTTCTTCGAGGACATGGTTGTGCGCGCATATCTGTTGGCAAAGTAGAAATAACCACCGGTAAATCCACCCCCGTGTGACTGAAAACCGGCAATATGGGCCTCGAGACCGCGCATATACTTTCGGCGAGCCTAAAAACTCAAGTTCGTCCACCTCGAACCACATCCGATGAGCGAGTACACGTTCGACGACGTGTCAGTCGTCATGGGGACGTACAACGAGGAAGAAGCGATCGGAACCGTACTCGAGGACATCGAACGCGTGACCGAGGGTCGAGCGTCGGTCGTCTGCGTCGACGGCTCCAGCGATCGGACGGCAGAGATCGCCCGCGAGAAGGGCGCACGCGTCATCGAGCAGGAGCCACGGGGCTACGGTATCGCCGTCGAGCGCGCGCTTCGAGCGGCGGATCGGCCGGTCGTGATCACCACCGACTGTGACGACACCTACCCGATGGAGCGACTGCCGGACTTCCTGGCGGCGATCAACGACGGCGCGGACGTCGTCAGCGGGGATCGGCTCTCGCGCGGAGCCGAGACGATGCCGCGGTTCAACCGGCTCGGCAACCATCTCTTCGCGGCCGTCGGGAGCCTGCTGGTCGGCCGGCGCGTCCACGATACGACGACCGGGATGCGCGCCTACCGCAAGTCCGTCATCGAGGACATCGAGTGGACCGAGAACACCGGCCTCTCCGCGGAGTTGCTCCTTCGACCGCTGTGTCGGGGCTACGACGTCCGCGAGATCGAGATCGAGTACAGCGAGCGTGCGGGCGAGACGACGCTGGATCCGATCTCCGGTGGGGCCGAGATTGCCGGGTCGATCCTGCGCGTGGGCGTCAAAGAGCGGCTTCGACGCTACCGCGGCGACGGGGCCGAAACGTCTCATCTCGGCGAGCCACGCTGATACGTTTCGAGACCGCCGGGATGGCCTGGCGGATTCTCTAGACCGATCAGCGACCCGCCGGTCGGCGACGAATAGAACGCAAAGAGCAGTTCGTTGACCAGGTAGTACCTGACGCGCTGGCGCTCCGTGCCGTCGGGATCCGGATCGCGGTCGGCCAACCCGTAGTCGTCGAATACGGCCTGCCGTGTCGATCGATCGAGGTCGGCGAACGACTGGTCGTGCCAGTGACGGGCGTACCTGTCGAGGTCCCGGGCCGCGGTCTGGACGCCCTCGAGATACGCCGATCGATCCTCGATGCGACCGACGACGTAGGTCTCGACGAACGAGTCGATCCCCGACACCTGCTCGGGATACAGGGCCTCGGCCGCGGCGACGATAACCTCTCGAACCCCGGCTGTCTCCCCATTCGCGTCCTGTCCGGTGTCGTCGAGGCGGTCCCAGGCCAGTGTGCCGAGTCCGCCAGCCCCGACGCCGGCTGCCCCGAGCGCGATCAGTGCGTCCCGGCGCGTGAGCTTCGCCGTTGCCGTGTCGTCTTTCGAGCTGTTCGAGTCGTCGTCCGTCTCTTGGCTTGTCATGGTTCGGTCACCTCGAGCGTCGCGTTCAGGGACTGTCCTCCTCGCGTCTCGGCCGGCACGTACGCGGCCGCACCGTCACAGCGGTGAGACAGTTCACACAGTTGCAGCCGCGGTGAGAGAGCACGGACGGTCCCGTCACGTCCGTCGACCGGCGTCGAGAGCGCGTAGCTGAACCCGGCACCAGTCCCGTAGTCGACGAACAGGTCGAGTTCGAGCGTCTCCCGCCCCTCGGTCGGGACGGCCACTGGCTCATCGACCGCGGGGCCGTCGAGCGTGGCCACGCCGTCGGATATCGAAAGCGAGAGCGCCATTGTGCGCTCCTCGGCGGCGATCGCCGTTCGCTCGCGGCCAGCGTCGCTCTCCAGCCTGATCGAGACACTCTCGGCGAACTGTGGGACGCCCGCCTCGACATCGAGCGTGACGGTGGCTCCGGACACCGATTCGATCGGTCGGAGTCGCGGCTGGACTGGCTCGCCCGCGGTCGGCGGCCACGGGTTGCGGAAGCTGTATCGATAGGGCTGTCGCTGGGGGAACGCATCGAGCACCTCGAACGGTCGCTCCTCCAGAGCGTAGACGGCCGACCCGTCGTAGCCCGGATCGTTTCGAAGCGGCTGGAAGGGATGGTTCAACCACGGGCCGTACGGCTGGGGGAGAAAGACCAGCGCGCTCTCGAAGGACTGGCCTTCGAACGGTTCGTAGGCGGCCTCGTAGTGGTCGGTGACGGCGCGGTTGCGGTCGATCGGCTCGGACGCAGTCGCGACGGCCGCCGCGCCGCCGACTGTCGTGAAGACCATCGCAGCCGCGAGGGTGGCTGCAATCGCCTGCCGGGGTTCGAACCGACGATCGAGCGCCGTCCGTACTCGTGATCCGCCGACTCGGAGGGTCAGCGCCGCGAACAACGAGAGCGGCACGAGCAGATCGAAGTGGTAGTACGGCCCGAGGTAGGCGATCAGCCCGTCGCCCGGTTCGGCGACGTCACCGAGGATGTTCAACGTCCCCCAGAAGTACGCTTCCCCGACCGGCACGGACACGGCCAGTCCGGCGAGTGTCAGCCGCCGTGGCGTCCACGCGCGCAGCGCCACCACGAGGCCGACAGCGGCCAGCGCGACGCCCAGAAGGCCAGCCGGTACCCAGTCAGTTGCGAACGTCACGAGCGCCCGGCGACTCGACCGCGCGGCGAGTTCGGGCGTATACTCGAGTTCACGGCCGAGCAACTCGCGCGTCCCGAACCCGACCCCATCCCGGGGGGCAAAGGCGTGATAGGGGAACTCCAGCGCGGAGCCGGTGACGACGGCGTTGTATCCCAGCGCAGCAGCGACGCCGACGAGCCCGACCGCCGCGACGATCACCTGGCGGGTCCAGACGTCGCGCTCGCGGGTCCGAAGCGTCCACAGCGCGTGCACGATGAAGGGGATAGCGAACAGCACGGCCGTGTAGGGTCGGGCGAAAAACGCCAGCCCGACCGCGCCACCAGCGACCGCTGCGAGTCGGCGGCTCCCGGTCCGGTCGGCCCGGAGATACGCAAACGCGAAAAGCAGGTTCAGCAGCGTCGTCGGCGCATACGGCAGGAACGTCGCCGCATTGAGGAGAAACAGCGGCGAGGCGAGCACGACGACGCCGGCGAGCAGCCCGGTCGGGCGGTCGAACAGTTCCGCACCGACGGCGACGACGAGCGAGACGATACCCCCTCCGACGAGCGCGAGCGTCACTCGCGGGACCCCGAGCGCGAGCGCCGGCGCGTACATCGCCGGAACGACCGGCGAGTACTTCGAGTACATGCCTCTGGGGCTCTCGACGAAAAACCACGGCCGAAACGCCTCGGGGACCGGTGGCTGGAGGAACAGCCTCCCGTCGAGTACCAGCTGGGCCTGCTGGAGGTAGACACCCTCGTCGTGGTTCAGCGAGTGGTAGGGAAAGACTCGCGTCGCAGTCAGGAAGACGAGCGATCCGGCGGCCAGCGCCAGTACTGCCACGGCGACACGCCAGCGCGTCGCAGGGTCGCTCGTCCGATCGCGGACGGCGGCGAGCAGGCGACGCACAGTCGTCTCGACGCCCGCCATTACTCAGCGGGATACCAGGCCAGCGAGTGGTCGGCCTCGAGTTCGACACAGACGCGAGTGCCGTGGTCGAACTCCGTCGCGTGATTGTGCTGGCAGTGAACCACGTCGCCGGAATCGAGTTCGACCCGGTAGACAAAGGACGGACCGGTGTACTGGCGGTGGACGACCTCGCCGTCGGTGCTGGGCCCGGGACAGGGTCTCGCCCGGAGGTCGTCGGGCCGAACGAGGACCTCGATCTCGGCACCGCGGTACTCCTCGATCGAACCGTCGAGCTGGCTGTCGTCCAACAGTCCCAGCGACGTGTCGACGCCGCCTTCGACGACGGTGCCGGTGAGAAAACTCGCCTGCCCGAGGAAACTCGCGACGAACCGCGACTCGGGGTGGCCG
This sequence comes from Halapricum sp., assembly GCA_048623335.1. Taxonomy (GTDB): domain Archaea; phylum Halobacteriota; class Halobacteria; order Halobacteriales; family Haloarculaceae; genus Halapricum. The sequence continues at coordinate 4,008 of JBMCBU010000036.1, read as the reverse complement.
AAGACGTCCTCCGGGCGGCCGACCTGTTCGAGGCGACCGTCGTTCATGATCGCCACTCGGTCTGAGATCGATAGCGCTTCCTCCTGGTCGTGCGTGACCGATACGGCCGTCACGCCGGCTGCCTTGAGGATTCGGCGAACCTCTTCGCGCATCTCCTCGCGCAGCTGCACGTCCAGATTCGAGAACGGCTCGTCCAGCAACAGTACATCCGGTTCGGGTGCGAGCGACCTGGCAAGCGCCACGCGCTGGCGCTCCCCGCCGGAGAGGCTCTCGGGGCTCCTGTCGGCGTAGCCGTCGAGATCGACGAGTTCGAGCAGTTCGTCGACGCGCTCGTCGTCGGTCTCGTCGAGTCCGAAGGCGACGTTCTCGCCGACGGTCAAATGTGGGAACAGGGCGTACTCCTGGAAGACCAGGCCCACGTCGCGCTGTTCGGGCGGGGTCGTACCGCTCGCTCCGGCGACGCGGTCGCCACCGATCGTGATCGTCCCCTCGCTGGGCGTTTCGAGCCCGGCGATCATCCGCAGCGTCGTCGTCTTGCCACAGCCGCTGGGACCGAGCAGGGTCACCAGTTCGCCCTCGCGGACGTCCAGCGAGACGCCTTCGACGGCGCGCTCGCCGCTGTAACGTTTGGCCACGTCAGCCAGCTCGAGAACCGGCTGGCCGAACGAGTCTGTCCGGGGCGTTGTTTCGATGGGCTGTTCGACCGTGGTGGTAGCGTTATTCCTTGACATCGTATCGCTCCCGTCCGAGTATCACAAGCATCGACAGCGCGGAGATTCCGATCAACACCAGTGCCGGCACGGCCGCCTGCCCGTACGCGGCGGCCTCCTGCACTTGCCAGATGTAGGTCACCAGCGTCTCGAAGCCGAACGGCCGCAACAAAAGCGTCGCAGCCAGCTCTTTCATGCTGGTGAGAAAGACCAGCGCGGCCCCGGCGACGATTCCCGGCATCACCAGCGGCAGGACGACCGTTCGGAAGGCGACGAGTGGTGATTTTCCGAGGGTCCGGGCAGCCTCTAGCAGTTGTGGATCGACCTGCAGGATCGAAGAGCGGGTCGTCCCGACCGCCTGTGGAAGGAACCGGACGACGTAGGCGAAAACCAGTACCGCGAGCGAGCCATAGAGGAACGGCGTGACCTCCAGCGCGACGGACAACAGTCCGAACCCGACGACGACGCCCGGCACGGCGTAGCCGACGTAACTCGCTCGTTCGGGCAACGACGCGAATCGTCCGCCGCCGCGAGCTGAGAGGTACGCGAGCGGGAGCGCCGCGAGGACGGACGCCCCTGCCGCCAGCCCGGAGACCTTCACCGAGTTCCAGGCGAATTCCCACTGGAAGGCCACGGCGGCGCCGGCCAGTTCGGGGGTAGAACGCTGGAGCCACGTGAACAGGATCGCCGGCGGCAGTGCCAGCGCCAGTGCCGCGATGGCAAGCGGGAACAGCGTCGCCACCCAGCGCCACCGACCGAGTCGGACGACGCCGGGCCGATCCGTGCCACGGTTGACGTACGCCGAGGTTTCGCCGCCGCGCTCGATTCGCGATTCGGCCAGCAGGATGACGACCGTCAGCGCGACCAACAGGATCGAAAAGACCGAGGCGATGTCGACCTGCCGGGCGGTCGTGCGCACGTAGATGATCCGGGTGAACACGTCGAACTGCATGATCGCGGGCGTCCCGAAATCCGACAGCGTATACAACGCGACCAGCAGCGCCCCCGCGGCGATGCCGGGCGTCAACTGCGGGAGCGTGACCCGCCGGAACGCCTCCAGGCGGGTGTGATTGAGCGTCCGGGCGGCCTCGACGGTCTGCCCGTCGATCGACAGCAGCGACGCCCGGGTCGTCAGAAAGACGTACGGATAGGTAAACAACGTCAACACGAGCACCGAGCCGCCCAGCCCGTAGATCGAGGGGAGCTGTTCGATCCCCAGCGGTGCGAGCGCGTCGGCCAGTTCGCCCTGCGGGCCAAAGGCCGAGACGAACGCGAACGCGCCGATGTAGCTCGGAACGACCAGCGGTAACGCCACGAGGACGGTGAACAGCCGGCGGAAGGGCAGATCGGTCTGAGCGGTCAACACCGCCAGCGGGACCCCGACCAGGATCGACAGCACCGTGACCGCGACCACGAGGACGACCGTATTGAGGAAAATCTCAAGCGTCGTCTCTCGGAGCAGTATCTCCGAAAAGCGATCGAGCGGGACCGTCCGGGCACGGTTGAGCACCCACAGAAGTGGCGCCAGCACCGCGACAGCCACCGATCCCGCCAGCAGCGCGAGCACGACCGTCTGGACGTCGCTCGGCGAACGCTGTTCGAGGCGGCGAGAGACGGCGTCGATCCGTTCGCTGACTGACATTGCCTGTTATAGTACTCCGGCCTCGGTCAGCAGGTCAGTCGTTGGCCCGGTGTTCGACAGTTCGGTCAGGTCGATGTCCGGCGTTTCCAGTTCGTCGATGGTCGGGAGGTCGCCGACTGGCTGCACGCCGGGAAGCATCGGGTAGGCGTACGTCCGAGTGGCGAAGAACTCCTGTGCCTCCGCGGAGAGCAGATGACGGACGAACACGTCCGCGAGGCCGGCGCTCTCGTTACGATCGAGCAACGCGGCTCCGGAGACGTTGACCAGCGACCCGGCGTCGCCGCTGGTGAAGTGCAGGTCCAGCGGTCGATCAGGCGAGCCGTTGAGCACGCGCAACGCGTAGTAGTGGTTGGCGAACCCGGCGGTCAGTTCGCCGGTCGAGACCGCATCGGAGACCAGAAACTCGTTGTCGTACGATTGGACCGCCGCCGACTGCATGTCTTCGAGCCACTGCAGCGTCGCGTCTTCACCCTCCTGGAGTCGCATCGCGGTGATGAAGTCCTGGAACGCGCCGTAGGTCGGCGCCCAACCCATCGCGTCTTCGAAGGCATCGACTTCGGGGAACCCCATCACACCGTCAGGGAGATCGCGCTCGTCTACCTGCTCGGTGTTGTACGGAATCGCCCGGGCGCGGCCGGCGATGCCAACCCAGTTGTTGTCGGGTTCGACGAACGCATCGGGAACGGGTTCGACGGTCTCGTCCGTCATTAGGCGGGTCGCACCCGCTTCGACGACGGTGCCGAGCGAGCCAGCACCGATCGAGATGAACACGTCGGCCTGGAGTTGGCCTGCCTGTGCCTCCTCGACGATCTGGGTGGCGAGTTCGCTCGACGGCTTTGACTGGGAAGTGTACGAGAAATCGGGATAGACCCCCTCCAGGACGTCGAACAGGTCGAGATACAGCCCGCCTTCACCGCCACCGAGATAGATCGAGAGCTCACCCGAGAGGTTCGGTAAGTCTTCCATCGAGCGCCCGCCGGGGGCTGGGCGACCCTCCAGTATCGCTCCAGACCCCTGGAACTCGCTCAGCGCCATCGCGTTCATCGCGGCGTCTGCAGCGTCGTAGTTCGGTGCTCCGTACTCCTCATCGTCGCCGCCGAACAGGCCGCTACACCCGGCGAGCGCGCCGGTCACTCCCACGCCGCCCGCCGCCAGAAAACGGCGTCGAGAAGACCTACATCTCGCGCCCTCTGCATTTTCGTCGCGTGTGTTGTCGTCAGTGTTCATCATTGTTTTAGGCTGGCCTAATACACATAAAGTTGGCGGTTCATCTCAGTCATCGGCAACACTTCGGGCCGAGCCAGTGGATTCGAGGCCGTCCGCGTCGAGCGCTTCGAGGCAATCGAGCCAATCGTGCATGTGTTCGCCGACGTACGTGAGGAACTCGCCGTTCTCGTACTCGGCCGCGTCGGCGGCCAGTAGCTCCTCGGCCATGCGCTCGAAGGCATCGGCGAAACTGTCGGCCTCGGAGACGCGGTCGGCCAACTCCCAGACGTGTTCGTTCAGTTCCAGCCCGGCGACCTCGTTGGCCAGGTCGCCGAACGTCGAGCGCGGGGCCTTGTTGTGCTCACACAGCGGCTTCCCGTTGTAGAGTTGCTTGTCCAGCAGGTCGGCGGCGCGCTTGAGGAAGACGCCGCTCCAGATGTCGTCGAACCG
>JBMCBU010000035.1:0-12668 GCA_048623335.1 Halapricum sp. | reverse complement strand
CGGTAGCATCCGAGGGTAACTCTCGAAGTGAGTGGGGAAGCGACAAACCAGTGAAAGACATCTGGCGACTGGTGAAGCTGATCGGCCCACTCGTTCCCCGAAGAGCGATGATCGGTTCACGACTGTAAACGGCTCTTCTTCCGGTTCCTCGAGAACACGTCTCGGCTAGGGATTTCGCCCGCGGAGTACACACGGAGTACCCCAGAAATCCGCAAGACAAGTATCAATTACTATGACTGAATCGGCTTCCGGTTCAAGCGATCCGAACAGCGAAACACGATCCACGAGACGGCGTATCGAGCGAAATCGCTTTCCCGGAGGGCGGCCTGCGTCGAGACGATGACGCGGGTCTGCCTGCTCGGCGCGGAGGACGTCAACCTCGAGTACGAACTGCTCAGCCACGAGACCTCCCGCAACGCGCTGGCGACCTACGACCTCCGGGAACCGTACGACAACACCGTCGCACTCGAGACTGTCAGCCTCGGTGCGGCGGTCGCGCTGCTCAACGACCTCAACTGGTATCTCGTCCGGTTCGTCTCGGACGTGCTCGTGCTGGAACCGAGCGTCTCCGAGACGGAATGGCTCTCTCGGGGCGTGGCGACCGCCGTCCGCGACGACGAACTCCCACCGGAGGAGACCGACCGCTTTCTGAAGATCTACGGCGTCGTCGAACCCGAGGCTGCTGGCGACGATGTCGATCAGGACCGTCCGCCCCGACTTGTCGAGCCGATGTTCGTCACCCGAACGGGTCCCGACCTGCCCGAGTACGACCTGCGGGACGTCGAGGAGACGCTCGTCGTCCGCGTCACCGAGTCCGAATTCGGCGCGTGACCGCCGTTCGGATCGCCCGCCTCCTGGCTTCGATTACCGGTGCCACTCGTCGATCCGCTCGACGCCCTCGATCGAAAGGATCAGCTCCGACCCGAAGGCGCTGGCCGGCGTCTGGTAGCCGGCCGGAGCCTCGCCCGCGAGCACGCGCTTGACGGTCTCCAGAGCAGCGAGTTTCGTCGTCCGGTAGACGTTCGGCGTCCGCAGGCGTGACACCCGCGTCGCCTCGCCGTCGCTGACCTCACCCCACACCGTCGCCGTCGTCTCGGCCCGCGTCCGGGCGTCGGGACCCTCGACCAGTCGATCGACGAGCCCCGAAAGTAGCGCCTGCACCGGGTCGAGTCCGAGGACGGGCGCGAGATGGCGCTGGTAAGGAAGCAGGCGCGCCGCGACCGGCGGGACCGCGAGATAGGTCTCGACGTTCGGGATGGCGGTCGTGTGGTACGCGGTCGAGACGTCGCCGAACGGGACCGCCGCAGCCGGGACCGGCCCGTTGCCGAAGTCGATCTCACGGATCGTCCCCGCGACCGGCGCGGGTTCGAGACGACCGCCCCGACGGACGAGACCGACCTCACCGAGTCCCTCGATGGCGGTCTTCAACGTGCCCGGCGAAAACCCGCCTGCAGGCTGGTAGCCGATCGCGAGTGAGTCGGCCTCGGGCAGCCGTTCGACCAGGTGGGCAGCCAGACAGTCCGAGGGGACGACGTCGAAGCCGACGCCGGGAAGGAGCGTGAGATCCGCTTCTTTGGCGCGGTCGTCGTGAGCACGGATCGATTCGAACACCTCGATTTCGCCCGTGACGTCGAGGTAGTGAGTGTCGCTGTCGAGACAGGCCGTCAGCAGCGATTCGTGGGTGTCGACGAACGGTCCAGCGCAGTTGAGCACGAGCTCGACGTCGTCGAGTTGCTGGGCGAGTGCCGGATCAGCAAGCGAGAACGTCCGTGATTCGACGTCGAGAGTCGCGGCGAGTCGGTCGACGCTCTCGCGGGTTCGCCCGGCGAGGATCGGATCGAGGCCGCGTTCGACGGCCGCTCGAGCGATCAGTTCACCGGTGTAGCCGTACGCGCCGTAGAGAAGCCAGCGGTCAGTTGCCATAGCGGAGTGTCACCTCATTCGATCGTGAACGCCGGCTCGCTGACGGACTCACTCTTACATTCGGGACACCGGCTCGGTCGGTTGATCAGATCGTCGAACGCCTCGAAGCCACAGTCCCGACAGGTCGGCGGCGAAACCAGCAGTTGCTCGTCGGTCTCGTCCAGCGATCGGGCGATGTGTTCGACGTGATCCAGCGCCACACTCGTTCGAACCTCGAACTCGGTGGCAATCTCGCCCGCTTCCATCGCCGTCTCGCGCAACTGGTCGGCGATCCGCTGTCTTGTCGTCCGACTCGCTTCGTGCATACTCTATGTTTACAATGGACGAGCATAAACCACGCACTTCTGCCCGAAGCACAGACAGGGTATGCACGCCCTCGGTCTCGCCGGCGCGCTCATCGGCGCGCCCACGAAGAGCACGGACAAAAGTGAAATCCGGACGTCCACGGCCGTCTTCCTGCACTTTCACTTTCGCCTCGGGGATGGCTCGCTTTCACTATCGCTGGGCGCGTAGAGAGCGGTATGTTGAACGAACTCACGAGCACGTGCGAGGGCTGCGACCGGGAACTCGACGAGGACCACTGCATGATGGTCTACGAGACCGACGGCGGTCAGCGACGGGCCTACGAGTGCGACTGCGGTGCGGTGACGATCACCGTTCACCGGTAGCTCTCCCGGAGTGATCATTGTAGGTCTGTTCCGGATCGATCGGACGACGTCGTCCTCGTGAGTGAAACGAGCGAGGGCTCGTCAGCGCGTCACTCTGACGGCGTGCGGCCGTACCGGGAAATCGCCACAGGAGATCAGTGTTCTGGCTGCGACACGCGCCAACAGCTGTCGTCGGACCGAGCAAGGTATAGGCCACGACACGCGTAGCTCTGGTATGTCCGATGGAGCGTGGGTGAGCCTCTTCTCCGGCGGGAAAGATTCCTCCTGGGCGCTGTACCGGGCCCTGGAGGCTGGGTATCAGGTCGAGCGACTGGTGACGGTGCATCCGGAGGGGGACTCGTACATGTATCACGTGCCGGCCACGAGACTGGCCGAGCTGGCCGCCGAGAGCATCGGTATCGACCTGGTTGCGGTCGAGCCCGACGACTTCGGGGCCGAGACGGCCGTCGACGCCGGCGAGCAGGGTGACGCCGAACTCAAGCCCCTGGAAGCGGCCCTCGAAGAGCTGGACGAACGCCTCGCGGGCGGCGTCACGGGTGTCACCGCAGGGGCCGTCGAGAGCGAGTACCAGACCAGCCGGATCCGCGGGATGTGCGACCGGCTCGGAGCGGAGCTGTTCGCGCCGCTCTGGCAAGAGGATCCACGAGAGCTGGCCGAGGCCATGCTGGAGGCGGGCTTCGAGATTCGGATCATCCAGGTCGCTGCCGCCGGGCTGGACGAGTCGTGGCTCGGTCGCCGACTCGATGCCGACACGCTGGCGGAACTGCGCACGCTCAACGACGAGTACGGCGTGCACGTCCTCGGTGAGGGCGGCGAGTTCGAGACGCTCGTGACTGACGGCCCGCACATGGACCGGCGGATCGAACTCGAATACGAGACGGAGTGGGACGAGGCGCGCGGAACGGTTCGGGTCGAAGACGCCTGGCTGGCCTGAACACCACGTCGGCTGTGGCCAGCAGAGCAACGCCGTGCCCGCAGGGCCGCAGGCCCGGGGGAACCAGACGAGAGAAACACGGCGCTTAAGTGATTCAGTCGCTAGATACGTCGATATGGAGTTTTGCGACGAATGCGGATCGATGATGAAAACCGAAGGCGACGTGTGGGTCTGTTCGAGCTGTGGCGCGGAAAAACCACGTAGCGAGGCTGGAGACAAGAAGGCGGTCACGATCCAGGGCCAGCAAAAGAGCGAGGTCGTCGACACCTCCGAGGTTAGTTCAGAGGACATGGGACCGACGACGGAGGCCCAATGTCCGGAGTGTGACAACGACCGCGCATTCTGGGAGATGAAGCAGATTCGGTCGGCCGACGAGTCCGAGACGCGGTTTTTCACCTGCACTGAGTGCGGTCACAAGTGGCGCGAAGACGACCACTGACGTGACGGTCCCAGAACCTGCCCTCCCCGTCGATCGCCTCCGTGAAGACGGCTGGGTCCGGATCGAGTCCGACCAGCGAGTGCTTGCCCGACTCCCGGTCGTCACCGTCCACGGCCACACGGTCGTCTACGGGGACGACCGCCTGCGCGAGCGGATCGCCGGCGTGATCGACTGCGACCGACCCTGGCGCTTTTTCTTCGCGACTCGCGTCGCACTCTCCCCGTCACCGCCGGGATCGATCCCGTCGATGGTCGTCCAGATCGTCCGCTCGCAGGTCCGAGAGGGGTTCGCCGACCGGCTACGCGAGCGTGGCTTCACCGAGATCACCCGGACTCGCCGTGAGGAGTTGCGGGTCCGATCGGGCAGCCGAGCGAGCCTGACCGGCTATCGGGCACGCGACTCGCTTTCCTGCGGGGACAGCCCGGCGGACCTGCCGGTCGAAGGGTGGGTCGGAATCTGGCATCACGACGGCACGTTCCACGTCGCCGGCGGCGCGTTCCCCTCGGTCGACCTCGGAGACGTGCTGGGGATCGATCTAGAGACCGATCCCGGCGTCTTTCGGAACGAACTGTTCGAGTTGATCCGGACGGTCGAGTGAAGTACCGCGAGGACAGGCCCCGAGACACTCTCGCTGTATCTCTGTAGAAGCTGCAGGACTGCCCCGGCAGTCAAGGCCGACGCGCGATCGTCAGATAGCCCGTGTGACCGACACCGGCCGTCGAGGGGCGCGAGCCCCGATCGTCGAAGTCCATCTCCCGCTGGATCGTCTCCAGGGTTTCGATTTCGGTCAGTCCGACCTCTCGGGCGGCTTCGACGACCTCCCGGCTCGATTCGACGAACGGCGAGTAGACGGCAACGAACCCGCCACGGACCAGCAGCGTCGGGGCCCGCTCGACGACGCGGGCCGCGTCCTCCGTATCGAGAGTGAGCACGTCGAAGGACGCGCCCGCAAGCTCGTCGAGGCGGTCAGTCAGATCGCCCGTCCGCACCTCGACGCGATCGGCGAGACCGGCCATCGCCACGTTCTCGCGGGCGACCTCGGCGAACTCGGGGTCGCGCTCGAAGGTCGTGACCTCCGCGCCTGCCCGCCCGAGATAGGCCGCGAGGACGCCAGTCCCGGTCCCGGCGTCGAGCACGCGGTCGCCCGAGCCGACGCCGGTCAACCCCATCACGAGCCCGACGTCGCGTGGCATCATCGGCGCGCCGGTGCGCTCGAAGTGCTCGAACAGGTCGGGCCCGCGCAGTGCCTGCACCCGAAACGTCTCGCCCAGATGGGACTCGACGACGTCGCCGGGTTCGGGATCCGCCGGCACCTCGATGATCCCCAGGTCGGTCTCCAGGCGCGCTCCGGGCTCGAGGAGGTACTCCCGGTCCTCCCTGACGAGCAAGAGGGTCACTCTAGATCGGCGACTGCCGCCGCGAGGTCACCGTCGTTGGCCGCCAGCGCCTCGCGCGCCTCGTCCTCGCTGACGCCGCCACGCTGGGCGACGATCTCGACGTCCTGGGCGTCGAAGTTTTCGCCGCCCGCACTCGCGTCCTCCTCGGCGCTGTCGGCACCACTCTCATCGCCGCGGGCTCGCGTCTCGGGTTCGCCGACGACCTGATAGGTTTTCTGTCCCTGAGCTTCCATCAGCTGGACGTCGGCGTCGGTAAACACCAGCTCCTCGTCGCTCGTGCGGATGATTACCTCTTCGGCATCGATGTCCTCCATGTCGATGCCCATCTGTTCCATCATCTGTTTCATCTTGCGCGGGTTCAGACCGCCTCCGCCGCCTCCAAACATACCCCGAGATGTGCGTCCCGTGCTCAAAAGCCTACTGTCATAGAGCGCGAATCGACGCGACTAGCGCGGGTCGTACTCGCTTGCGACGACCTCGCGGATCCGCTCGGCTGTCACCTCTCCGACGCCCTCGACCTCCTGAAGGTCCTCGCTGTCGGCAGTCAGCGCCGCCTCCACGCTACCGAAGTGTGCCAGCAGCGACTGGGCGGTCACCGGGCCGACGTCGGCGATCGAGGCGACGACGTACTCCTGTTGTTCCGAGAGGGTCTTTGCCTGCTTCTCGCCGTGGGCGCTGACGGCGCGGTCGGCTTGCTCCTGTTCGCGGGTGGCCAGCACCTCCAGCATCGCGGCCGTGTCGTCCGCGTCGTCGGTCCGGACGACGCTCGCGCCGAAATCGACCGCCAACGACGCCAGCGCCCCCCGGATCGCGTTGGGATGGACGTTGCGCTCGCCGTACAGCCCGTCGCCCTCGAGTATCACGACCGGCCGGTCGTAGTAGCGAGCGTCGTCTTTGATCTGCTCGAACAGCGAGCGATCCCCACCGGTCAGAGTATCGAGAAAGTCCTCGACGGTCTTGCGCTCGACGACGACCCGATCGGAGACGACGTAGTCGCCGACCGCCAGGGTCTCCAGGCGCGTCTCGATCTCCTCGCGTGTCGAGAGGTCGCGGGCGATCGTCGAGTCTAGCTCGCGCTGATCGATGACGATCTCGACGCTTTCGTCGCCCGTGCCGGCCTCCGGGACAGTCTCCGGGAGGTCGTCGCTCGCGCTCTCCGGATCGCTGTCGCCATCTGTGTCCCCGTCCTCGTCTGCCGCGAAGGCGTCGAGTCCCGTCTGTCCGTCGGGCTCCGACGCAACTGCTTGCGAGTCGTTCGCGGTGTCGTCCCCTGTCGACCCCCCATCGCCTGGGACACGCTCTTCGGTCGTCGCCGGCCCTCCACCGCTGGTCTGTTCGGGAGACGCTCTCGTCTCGAATTCCTCGACCGAAGCCTGCGAGAGTTCTGCCTCGATCTCACCGGCCATCGATTTCAGCGACTGTAGCTCCTGGTACATCCGTTTCTCGTCCTGACGGGCCTTCCAGAAGTAGGCCTCGTCACGGGTGTCCTCGGCGATGAGCACGACGACCTGACCCTCGGTCTGTCGGCCGGTCCGACCCTTGCGCTGGATCGCCCGGATCGCCGTCGGGACGGGCTCATAAAAGAGGACGAGATCGACCTCCGGGACGTCCAGGCCTTCCTCGGCGACGGAGGTCGAGACCAGTACCTCGAACTCACCGGCGCGGAAGCGATCGAGCGTCTCCTGTTGTTCCCGCTGGGTCATCCCGTCAGAGCCGTCGGTGTCGCTCTGGCCGACGAACTTCTCGGTCGCGAAGTGTGCAGAGAGGAAGTCGGTCAGCGTCTCGGCCGTATCGCGGGATTCGGTGAAGACGATGACTCGCTCGCCGTTCTCGATGCCCAGCGTCTCGGCGAGCAACATCCGCGTCCGGCGGAACTTCGGGTGTAAGTCGTCGAAGTTCTCGGCCTTGCGCATCGCTTCGCGAACCCGGGGGTCGCTCACCAGCCGCTGGCTTGCCTTCGAGGAGCCCGAGGCGCGAGCGGCGTTGCGCTGGCGCTCGAAGTACCGGCGCAGTGACTCGACGCTCTGGGTCTCGGCATACGTGACGGCGGTCCGTAACTTTCGCACTTCGGCGAGCAGGCTCATGCCCTGGTAGCCCTCGCTCTGGTCGTTGTTCATCAACGCCTGGAGCTTGCCCTGAATCTTCTGTATCTCCCGTTCGGACATGTCGGGTTGGGTCTTTCCCGTCACGCCCAGTTCTTTCAGTTCGGTCAGTCGCTCCTGGATGACCTCGTGGAGGGCATCGCGGATCTCGATGACGGTCTCGGGGAGGTCGATCCGTTTCCACTCGACGTCGGTCCGATGGGTGTACTCGGCGACGTCGCTGTCCTCTTCGGTCATCACCTCGACCTCACGCAGTCCGAGGTTCTCACAGACGTCCAGAATCGACTCCTCGTCGTCGCCCGGCGAAGCGCTCATGCCCGTCGCCAGCGGGTCCCGGGCCTGTTCGTGATATCGCTCGGCGATATACGTGTAGGCGTAGTCGCCGGTCGCACGGTGACACTCGTCGAAGGTGACGTGAGTCACGTCGGACAGCGAGATCCGGTTGCCCACGAGGTCGTTTTCGACGACCTGCGGCGTCGCGACGACGACGCGAGCGTCCTCGAACAGCTCGGCACGGTCGTCGGGACGGACCTCGCCGGTGAACACGACGATTTCCTCGTCAGGGATGGCGAGCGCCTCCCGGTAGAAGTCGGCGTGCTGAGAGACAAGCGGCTTGGTCGGCGCGAGTAGGAGGGCCGTTCCGCCGACCTCGTGCAACCGCCGGGCAGTGACGAGCAGCGAGACGGTCGTCTTGCCCAGTCCGGTCGGCAGACAGACCAGCGCGTGGTTGTCCGCGGCGGTGTCGGCGAGTTCGAGCTGATAGCGCCGCTGCTGGAGGACGCCCTCTTCGATCAGTGGCCGGTCGATCGTCGCCTGGGTCGCCGCCATTCGATCCGTGTTTCGGCATGCGAGAGGTTAAGCGTTCGGCGACCGTGGTGAAAGTGATCCGCCGGTTGTCTCGGCGGCCGGACGCGACCCGAGTCGAAAACCGTTATATCCCTGCTCGCACATGCATCGGGTATGGTGTCCACTTCCACGGGCTGGCACTGGTCGGAAGTGGACAGTCTCGCGGCCGCCGCCCGGTGGGCCTAACCCGCCGGCGTGGCCGGCGATGCTCCCTCCGCTTTCTTGGCCGTGGCTTCGGGACGACGACTACGACACAAAATCGACACAATGACGCGAAACGCAGACACCGACGACGATCCGACAGACGAGACGCACGGAGACGACCAGTTACAGCCCGACGGTGGCGCGGCCGCCGGGGCTGACGACGTCGCACTCGACCCCTGGGGTTCGGCGACCGTCGACGACTACCGCAAGCTGTTCGATCAGTTCGGAATCGAGTCCTTCGAGGAAGTCCTGCCGGAGGTGCCAAACCCGCACTACCTGATGCGTCGCGGCGTCATCTTCGGCCACCGCGACTACCGACCCGTCGCCGAAGCGATGCGCAACGACGAGGAGTTCGCCGCGCTGTCGGGGTTCATGCCGACTGGCGACCCCCACATCGGCCACAAACTGGTCTTCGACGAGATCATCTGGCACCAGGAGCAAGGCGGTGACGCCTACGGGCTGATCGCCGACCTGGAGGCCCACGCCGCCCGCGAGCTGAGCTGGGAGGAGATCGACGAGCACGCGCGCAACTACGTCCTCTCGCTGCTCGCGCTGGGGTTCGACCCCGAGGAGGGCGAACTCTACCGACAGTCGGACAACCGCGAGGTGCAGGATCTGGGATTCGAGCTGGGTGCGAAAGCCAACTTCTCGGAACTCCAGGCGATCTACGACTTCGACGGCGAGACCGACGTCAGCCACATGCAAAGCGTCGTCACTCAGATGGCCGACATCCTCTATCCCCAACTCGAGGAGCCCAAACCCACCGTGATCCCGGTCGGACCCGACCAGGACCCGCACATGCGACTGGCCCGGGATCTGGCGGCGCGGATGCGTCACTTCAAGGTGACCGAAGCGTTCGCGAGCTTCGAGGTCGACCCCGACGAGCGGGCGATCATCGCCGAAGCCTACGAGGCCCTCAACGAGCGCCACCCAGAGGAGACGATCCGGTGTGGCGACGCCGCACGCTATCTCGAAAACGAACGGGACCCCGACGCGACCGATCTGAACGCGACAACCACGGACTCGGTCATCATGATGCTCAAAGAGGCCGGCAAGGAACCACTCCGGCCGCGGACGCGCGTTCTCGATCGCAACGCCACCGACGAGGCATTCGACGCGCTGATCGAGGCGATCGACGGTGAAAAGCGCGTCTACGAGGCTCACATCGACGCGTTCGATCTCTCTCGCGAGGAGGCCGAGGAACTCGCCCGAGCGGTCGAGATCGACCACGGCGGGTACGGCTTTCTCGCCCCCTCGTCGATCTACCACCGGTTCATGACCGGCCTCACCGGCGGCAAGATGTCCTCGTCGGTGCCCGCGAGCCATATCTCGCTGCTGGACGACCCCGAGGACGGATACAACAAGGTCAAAGCCGCCACCACGGGCGGGCGCGAGACCGCCGAAGAGCAACGCGAACTCGGTGGGAAGGCCGACGAGTGTCCGGTCTACGAACTCTATGCGTACCTGCTTTCCGGCGACGACGACGAGTTCGCCACCGATGTCTACGAGGAATGTGTCAACGGTGAGCGCCTCTGTGGCGATTGCAAGGAGCAGGCTGCCGAGTTGATGGCGGCGTTTCTCGAAGACCACCAGGAGAGACGCGAAGCGTGGGAAGAGAGACTCGACGAACTGGACATCGACTTCGACAGCGACCGAAAACGACTGTGAACCGCCTCGGGGTCAGGCCCTGAGGCACTCGCCTTGCTTTCTCTGTAGACGACCTCACTCTACTCGCTCACCCACTCGGGGGGTCGCTCGTCGAGGGTAGGGCTGTGCGGTGGACGCCCGTTCTAGCCGTCATGGTGATTCGTGTAGCCGATCGGACGAATACCACCGCCGATCGGGTGATGGATGTCGATTTCCCGAGCGGAATCGATGGGTTTCTACGCGAATCCCTATCAGTCGCTGGCCGATCCACCCGTGAGCAGTTCGACGATCTCGTCGAGACCCGTGACCTCGTAGTCGGGCGTGCTCGACAGGACGGCGTCGGCCCGGTGTGGCCGCCTGAGGAAGGCGGCGTCGATCCCTGCGGCGTGAGCGGCCTGGATGTCGGTCTCGCTGTCGCCCACGTACAGCGCGTCGCGGGCGTCGAGATCCGACAGCGCCTGCTGGAGGTAGTACGGTTCGGGCTTCTTCCGGCGGAGGCTCTCGACGGTCGGTGGCCGCCCGTAGACGGTCTCGAAGTATCGGTCGATATCGAAGTACTCGAAGGCGAACGTGACGGTCGCATCCTGGTTCGAGCTGACGACGCCCAGCGGCAGATCGAGCGCAGAGAGCGCGTCGATGTCGTCGTACGGCTCCTTGCGTCCGGCGCGCATCTCGGCCTGCTGGATGCGGGCGAGTTCGCGGTCGCGGGCCCGCCAAAACGTCTCGGGATCGAGGTCGTAGCGCTCGCAGACCCGCTGCAGGTCCGGTACCGTGACGCCGAGGCTCATCGCTTCGACGTCTTCGTCGGCGGGGTCATCGACGCCGACGGCAGCGAAAGCCTCCCGCGCACCCTCGTAGTGGGGCGGCATGCCCGTCAATTCCAGGAGCACGCCGTCGTTGTCGAAGATGACCGCATCGTACATACGCGATAGTGACGCAGGGAAGCGACCTGACCGTTTCGGTCGGGTGACGGCTCGTTCAAACCCCGCGAAGCGATTCCCCGCTCACGGCGTGCTCGCACACGCTACGCGGTGCTCGTCGGAACGTTCGCGGGAGAATATGGACCGGCGGGGATTTGAACCCCGGGCCTCTTCCTTGCGAAGGAAGCGATCTGCCACTGATCTACCGGCCCGCGTATGTCGTCCCACGAGGCGCAGGTGTTTGAATGGTGCGATTCCCCTGCGCGTGAGACCCGCGAACGGCGCGCGTCGACGCCGTCAGTCCTCGAGGACGATCTCGATGGAGACGTCGTTGGGTACCTGGATGCGCATCAGCTGGCGCAGCGCTCGTTCGTCGGCGTCGATGTCGATGAGCCGCTTGTGAACGCGCATCTCCCAGTGCTCCCAGGTGGCCGTCCCCTCGCCGTCAGGGGACTTTCGGGCGGGCACTTCCAGCGTCTTGGTCGGCAGCGGAACGGGGCCGCTGAGCTTGACGCCGGTCTTGTTGGCGATCTCGCGGACATCGTCACAGATGTCGTCCAGATCGTCCGGATTCGTGCCCGCGAGCCGAACGCGTGCTTGCTGCATTATTCGCGCTCTTCGACGCTCAGGACCTTCCCTGCCGCGATGGTCTGACCCATGTCACGGATGGCGAAGGACCCGAGCTCGGGGATCTCGCTGGACGGCTCGATGCTGAGGGGCTTCTGCGGTCGCACGGTCACGACCGCAGCGTCACCCGACTGGATGAAGTCGGGGCTCTCCTCGGCGACCTCGCCCGAGGAGGGGTCGATCTTCTTGTCGATGGACTCGATCGTACAGGCGACCTGTGCCGTGTGGGCGTGGAAGACCGGCGTGTAGCCGGCCGTGATCACGCTCGGGTGCTGCATGACGACGATCTGCGCCTGGAAGGTCTCGGCGACCGTCGGCGGGTTGTCGGCCGGGCCACAGACGTCACCGCGGCGGATATCGTCCTTGCCGATACCGCGGACGTTGAACCCGACGTTGTCACCGGGGCCGGCGCTCGGGACTTCCTCGTGGTGCATCTCGACGGTCTTGACCTCGCCGCCGACGTCACTGGGCTGGAAGCTGACGTTGTCGCCGGGTTCCATCGTCCCGGTCTCGATCCGCCCGACCGGGACGGTCCCGATACCGGAGATCGTGTAAACGTCCTGGATCGGCAGGCGCAGCGGCGCGTCCGTCGGCGGCTGCGGTTCCGGCAGGTTGTTGAGCGCTTCCAGCAGAGTCTCGCCATCGTACCAGGGCGTGTTCTCCGACTCCTCGGAGACGTTGTCGCCCTCGAAGGCCGAGGTCGGGATGAAGCTCGCGTCGTCGGTGTCGAACGCGACCTGCTTCAGCAGCTGTTTGACTTCCTCGACGACGTCGTCGTAGTCGGACTCGCTGTAGTCGACGAGGTCCATCTTGTTGACGGCGACGATGAGTTCGTCGATACCCAGCGTCTTCGAGAGGAAGACGTGTTCCTGGGTCTGAGGCTGGACGCCGTCGTCGGCGGCGACCACGAGCACGGCGTTGTCGGCCTGGCTCGCGCCCGTGATCATGTTCTTCACGAAGT
>JBMCBU010000034.1:0-12701 GCA_048623335.1 Halapricum sp. | reverse complement strand
GCTGATCAGGCAGTCCGGGCACGCTGCGTACGATCGTGTACGACAGCGTTTTGCGAGAGGTGACACGTCACGACAACGTTTTGCAGGAGGCGACGCGCCAGGACACGTTTTGCGAGAGGCGACACCCGAGGACACGTTTTGCGGGAGGTGACACGTCACGACAACGTTTTGCGGGAGGCAACACGTCACGACACGTTTTGCGAGAGGCCTCGCGCTTAAGACCACGGGCACGCACTGAGTGAACATGGAGAACCAAATCGAGAAGGATCCGGACCTCCGAAGCAGCGAGGTCACGGAGGGGACAGAACGCGCACCGCATCGGGCGATGTTCCGGGCGATGGGCTACGACGACGAGGATCTCGCTTCGCCGATGGTCGGGATTGCTAACCCGGCAGCGGACATCACGCCGTGTAACGTCCACCTCGACGAGGTCGCCGAGTCGGCCTACGAGGGGATCGACGAGTCCGGCGGTATGCCAATCGAGTTCGGGACGATCACCGTCTCGGACGCGATCTCGATGGGGACCGAAGGGATGAAAGCGTCGTTGATCTCCCGTGAGATGATCGCCGACTCGGTCGAGCTCGTGAGTTTCGCCGAGCGAATGGACGGCCTGGTGACGATCGGCGGCTGTGACAAGAACATGCCGGGGATGATGATGGCCTCGATCCGGACTGACCTCCCGTCAGTCTTCCTCTACGGCGGCTCGATCATGCCCGGCGAACACGACGGCCGCGAGGTGACGATACAGAACGTCTTCGAGGGGGTCGGCGCGGTCGCGCAGGGCGAGATGTCCGAGGAGGAACTCGACGAGATGGAACGCCACGCCTGTCCCGGGGCCGGCTCCTGCGGTGGAATGTTCACGGCCAACACGATGGCTTCGATTTCCGAGGCGCTCGGGTTCGCGCCGCTGGGCAGCGCCGCGCCGCCGGCCGAGGAGTGGTCGCGATACACGGTCGCCCGCGAGAGCGGCGAACTCGCCGTCGAAGTCGTCCGAGAGCAGCGCCGGCCCTCGGATTTCCTCAGCAAGGCGAGCTTCGAAAACGCCATCGCGCTGCAGGTCGCCGTCGGCGGTTCGACCAACGCCGTGTTGCACCTGCTGGCGATGGCTGCCGAGGCGGGCGTCGACCTCGACATCGAGGACTTCAACCGGATCAGCGCGCGTACCCCCAAGATCGCCGACTTCCAGCCCGGCGGCGAGCGAGTGATGAACGACCTCTACGAGGTCGGCGGCGTCCCCGTGGTACTGAAGGCCCTGCACGACGCGGACCTGATCGACGGCGATGCCCTGACGGTCACGGGCGAGACGATCAGCGAGGAACTGGCGGCGATGGACCTGCCGACGATCGACGAACTCGACGCCGAGTACCTCCGGCCGGTCGAGGACCCGTTCCACGAGCGGGGAGCCATCCGGATCCTCTCGGGTAATCTCGCACCCGACGGCGCGGTCATCAAGATCACCGGCTCGGATCACCTCCACCACGAGGGGCCGGTCAGGGTCTTCGAGGAGGAATCGGAGGCGATGGCGTACGTCCAGGATGGTCACGTCGAGTCCGGCGACGCGATCGTCATCCGCAACGAGGGTCCGCAGGGCGGACCCGGCATGCGGGAGATGCTCGGCGTCACCTCTGCAGTCGCCGGCCAGGGCCACGCCGAGGACGTGGCGCTTTTGACCGACGGCCGCTTTTCGGGGGCGACCCGCGGGTTCTCGATCGGTCACGTCGCGCCCGAGGCGTTCGTCGGCGGTCCGATCGCCGCGCTGGAGGACGGCGACCGGATCACCATCGACATCGACGATCTCGAGCTGTCTGTCGATCTGAGCGACGAAGAGATCGAGCAACGACTCGAAGAACGCGACGAACCCGAGCCGAACTACGAGGGCGGCTTCCTCGCGAAGTATCACCGCGACTTCGGGTCTGCCGCGAACGGGGCAGTGACCAACCCGGCGGCCAAGTGGGACTAGCCGACTACAACAACAGCAGAGCCGTCCCGCCGGCGACGAGTACGGAGACGATGAGAACGCTCGCGCCGATGCCGGCCCGGAGCGTCCTGTTTTCGGCGTCCGGATCGACGCTCGCGAGGACGGTCCGAGGCCGGGTGACCACCGTCGCCGTCGCGTCGGCTGTGCGGACGGCAGCCCGATCGACGGCGGCGTAGAGTTCGGTCACGCCGACGACGAGACTGCGCGTTCCGTAGAAGACGGTGGGGTTGTACAGCCGGTCGATATCGGGAACGCGACCGAGCTTCGAGAGGGGCTTTTTCGTCGCGTAGAACCCGAGGAGACCGAGTACCGCCAGCACGACCCCTTCGATCAGGTGATCGACGGTGTATGTCGTGTAGACGTGCTCGACGGCCGCCTCGCTGGTCACGTCGTACGGCAAGATTGCGAAGAGGGTGCTGTCGAACAGGCCGTAGACGACACACAGGACGGCGACCAGACCCATCGCGGCCGCCTGTCCGTAGTTGGCCCGCTCCACGTCGCCGTCGTAACTCCCGTGGAAGAAGGCGTAGTAGCCGAACTTGATGAACGACATGAACGTGCCGACGCCGCCGAGCAGGAGCATCCACTCCAGGGTCGTGAAGTCGCCGAACGCCAGCGGCCCCTTCGCGAACTCGTAGTGACTCGCAGAGACGACGATACCCTTGCTGACGAAGCCGTTGAACCCGGGGAAGCCGGCGATGGAGAGTGCTGCGACGGTGAACGCCACCGCCGTGATCGGCATCTTCCGGGCGAGTCCGCCCAGTTTCTTGAGGTCTTCCTCGCCGGTGCGGTAGATGACCATCCCCGCGGTCATGAACAGCAGGCTCTTATAGAGGATGTGGTTGAAGACGTGCGCGAACGCGCCGGACTGGGCGAGCGCGCCGCCGATCCCGACGCCGGCGACCATATACCCGACCTGTGACTGGATGTGATAGGAGAGCAGCCGGCGCATGTCGTTCTGTAGTAGCGCGAAGATCACGCCGAAGACCGCCATCGCACCGCCCATGTAGGCGATGGCCTCGTGGCCGTTCGGGAACGCCCGGTACATCCCGTAGACGCCGGTCTTGGTCGTGAACACACAGAGGAAGACGCTCGCGGCGATGTGCGGGCGCGGATAGGTGTCCGGCAGCCAGGCGTGCAGGCCGACGAACCCGACGTTGACGCCGATGCCGACCGCCGCCAGCGCCTGTGGCAGGCCAGCGGTGATCCCACCGACTTCGGGACCGCCCGGAACCGATGCGAACAGGAACGTGCCGACTTCGACGTAGTGGCCGAGTATTCCGGCCATCAACAGCGTTCCGCCGAGCCCGTGCAACAGGGCGTACCGGAAGCCCGCACGGACGGCCGTGCCGCCGTAGTGCCAGACAAGAAGCGTCGAGGTGACCGCCATCAGCTCCCAGAAAAACAACAGGGTGAGCCAGTCGCCGGCGAAGACCGCGCCGAAGCTGGTCGCGACGTACGACAGCGCGAACCCGGTCTGGATCGGCTCGGCCTCGGTGTAATAGGAGTAGACGACCGCGACCGTGGCGATCAACCCGAAGATCAGTCCCATCAGTCGCGAGAACGAATCGACGTGTACCAGCGCCGTCTCGAAGCCGAGGAACGCGAAGTCGGTCAGATACGTCCCCTCGGGAACGACGATCGACCACGCCAGCGCACCCGCCGAGACGAGCGCGCCGATCGCGTGGCCGACTCTCCGCGGGAGCTTCGCGACCGCGAACGCCGCCGCGAGCAGGACGACCACGGGCGGGACGGCAGTGAGCCAGGACATCAGACGATCACCCCCGGGAGGTTCTCGACGATCGTCCTGACGATCCGCAGGAAGACCGCGTTCGCGGGGACGATCCCGATGATCAGCGACCCGGTCGCGGTCGCCAGGATGGGGCCGAGCATGAACCACGTGCTCTCGCCGCCGAACCAGTCTCGGCGATCCCAGCCGCCCTCGGGCGGCCCGCCGTGGTGCTCGTTGTGATCGCCAGTGTGTGGATCAGGCTGTGTATCCGCCGCGTCCGACGGACCGTCCTGTGCTCGTCGGTCGTCGACCTCGGGAACGCCCCCGTCAGTGTAGGCAGTCCCGAAGCGACCGCCCAGCGGGCCGGAGAGCAACGGTTTCTCGTCGTGGTCGTCGGCGCTCTCGAAGTACGCCTGGTAGACGATCGGCCAGAAGTACGCGATGTTGAGCACGCCCGAGGCCAGCAGCGCGAGCGCGAACACGAGCGAACCGCCCTCGAGCGCGCCGATCACGAGATACCACTTGCTGACGAACCCGGCCACGAGCGGGATACCGGCCATCCCCGCGGCAGCGACGCCGAAGGCGGCCATCGTCAGGGGCATCCGCTTGCCGATCCCGGCCATGTCCGAGATGTCGTCGGTGTGGGTCTCGACGTGGATCGCGCCCGCCGCGAAGAACAGCGTGAGCTTCATGAACGCGTGTGCGGGGATGTGCAGGAGACCACCGATCAGGGCATTGCCTTCGAGCAACGCGAGCCCGAGTACGATATACGAGAGCTGACTCACCGTCGAATACGCCAGCCGTCGCTTGAGGTTGTCCTGTCGGAGCGCGATGACGCTCGCCGTGAGCAGGGTGAACGCGGCGACCGCCGCGAGCGGCAGGGCCATCCCGATCTCGGCGAGGCCGTCGGTCCCGTAGACGTCCAGCACGACGCGCGCGATGCCGAAGACGCCACTCTTGACGACCGCGACCGCGTGCAACAGTCCCGAGACCGGCGTCGGCGCGACCATCGCGTCCGGCAGCCAGGAGTGGATCGGCATCAGCGCGGCCTTCACGCCGAACCCGGCCGCGAGCAGGACGAACGCGGTTCGCGCCCACAGCGGATCGGCCCCGGTGAGTCCGTCGATCCCGCCGGGAGTGAACGTCGCCGTGCCCGTGAGCCAGAAGACGATCGCGGTCCCGCCGAGGACGGCGACGCCGCCGCCGAAGGTGTACGCGAGGTACTTCCGGCCGGCCGCCCGCGCCTCGTCGGTCTCGTCGTGGGTGACAAGCGGGTAGGTCGCCACCGTCAGCAACTCATAAAAGACGAACAGCGTCAGCAGGTTCTCGGCGAAGGCGATCCCCATCACCGCCGACAGCGAGCCGGCGAACGACGCGAAATACCGCGTCTGCGCGTGTTCGTCCAGTCCACGCATGTAGCCGATGCTGTAGAGGCTAGTGACGATCCACAGCAGGCTCGCGAGCGACGCGAACAGCACGCCGAGCGCGTCAGCCCGGAGCGCGAACTCGACCCCGGGCGCGAAGGTCCCGAGTTCGAGCCGGTAGGTCTCCCCAGCGAGGACGCCCGGCACGAGGCTTGCGACGATCGCGAACTTCGTTACGGCGGCGACGAGCGTCACGCCTTCCCGGAGGTTCGGCCTGCTCCGCAGCGCCAAAATCAGCGGGATGGCTATCGCCGACACGAGTATCGCGAGGAGTGGTCTGATGTCTGTCATGGATTGAGCACCTGTGGAAGCGTCTCGATCAGCGTCGGTTCGTACAGCGGGACGGCCGCGGTCAGCACGACCGCGAGCACGGCCGCGCCGACGACG
Organism: Halapricum sp.; assembly: GCA_048623335.1. GTDB lineage: Archaea > Halobacteriota > Halobacteria > Halobacteriales > Haloarculaceae > Halapricum. Next base: position 7,180 of record JBMCBU010000034.1, on the reverse strand, counting down.
ACCGCCTGCATGCCGACGGAGACAGTCTCGCCGCCGTCGGGAAGCGTCGGCCGCGCGTCGTCGATCGGGACGGCCTCGGCGAAGTACAACCGTTCGATCATCCGGGCGAAGTACGCGAGCGTCAGCAGCGTCGAGGCGAGGACGACGGCGACGACCGGCCACACCTCCGCTCGAACCGCGCCGACGACGATGTACCACTTGCCGAGGAAGCCGACCGCGGGCGGCACGCCGACCATCGCCAGTGCCAGCACGGCGAACCCGCCGGCAGCGACCGGTACGCGCCCGCCCAGGCCGGCGTATTCGGCGACGGTCTCCGCCCCCGTCTCGCGGCGGACGATCCCCGTCGCGGCGAACAGCCCGCCTTTCATGATCGCGTGACCGACGAGGTGGACCGTCGCGCCGATGACCGCCCACTCGGTTCCGATGGCGAAACCGGCGACGACGAGACCGAACTGCGAGACCGACGAGTACGCGAGCATCCGCTGGACTTCCGATTGAGAGACCGCGAGGACGCTCCCGGCGACGATCGAGATCGACGCCACCGCGAGCAGCGCCCACCGGGCGAGCGGGATGGCAGTGAAAAAGTCGACGGTGAACACCGTCAACAGCAGGCGTGCGAGCGCGTACGCCGAGACAGTCGAGACCAGCGCCGAGATCAGTGCACTGACCGTATCCGGCGACCGCGAGTAGGCGTCGGGCTGCCAGGTGTGGACGGGGAACAGCGCCACCTTGACGGCCAGCCCGCCGACGATCAGCCCGAAGGCGGCGACGATCAACGTCGAGTCGTAGCCGACCGCCGGGATCTTGGCCGCCAGATCGGCCATGTTCAACGTCCCAGTGGCCGCGAGCAGATAGCCCACGCCCAGCAGGTACAGCGACGCGCCGATCGTTCCCAACAGGAGATACTTCAGTGCCGCGTGCGCCGAACTGCCGCTTCGACCGGTCGCGACCAGTCCGTACGCCGTCAGTCCCGTGATCTCCAGAAAGACGTAGAGGTTGAACACGTCGGCGGTGACCGTCATACCGGTCAGGCCCGCAACCAGCAGGAGATACTGCGTATAGAAGACGTTCGACCGTGGCTGGGCCTGCCGGGCGTAGGCGAGCAACCCGAAGGCAGTGACGCCGATCAGCGCGACGACGGCAGCCGAGAGTCCATCGACGACCAGTTCGATCCCGTAGGGAGCGGTGAAACCGGCCAGCACCGTCGAGACGGTTCCCGTGGCAATGACGTGACTGACCAGCCACCCCGCCAGAGCGACGTAGACGGCCAGCGCGACGACTGCAGTCGGCCAGCCGGCTCGATCGGTCACCATGCCGGCGACGATCGGCAGCGCCGCCGCGACGATCGGTACGACCACCACCAGCGCGAGGACGTTCTCAATCATGATCTAGCTCCTTGATCGTCGTCTCGTCAAGTGACCCGTACTCCGCGTAGATCCGGATGACGAGCGCCAGCGCCACCGCCGTCAGTGCCACACCGACGACGATGGCCGTCAGGATCAACACGTGCGGCAGCGGGCTGACGAACTCTCCGGCCTGTGCGTCCTTCCCGACGATCGCGGGCGATCCGCCGTCGACGTACGCCAGCGAGATGAAGAACACGAAGATCCCCGTCTGGAAGACGTTCATCCCGATGACCTTCTTCACGAGGTTCCGACTCTCGATGAGCATATACAGGCCGATCCCGAGCAAGAGCACGGCCGCGTAGTAGTTGTATCGCGTCAGCAGGAGGTCGATCACGCGTTCTCACCTCCGTCTACCGCGTGGCCGAAACCGGCCGCGAGCAGGAAGAACAGCCCGATTACGATCGAGGCGACGATCGCGCCGATGCCGAGTTCGACCAGTTCCATCCCGTACTTGCTGGCCTTGGCGATCGGATACAGCGGGTACTCGAGGAATCCCCCGCCGAGTGCGATCGTCCCGAGTCCGACGGCGGCGAACGTGAGCACGCCGAGTGAACCGAGCATGACGACCACGCGTGTGTCCATCCACTCGCGGGTCGTGTCGATCCCGTAGGCGAACGCCAGCATCATCACGACCGCGCCCGCGACGACGCCGCCCTGGAACCCGCCGCCCGGCGAGTCCGCGCCGTGGAACATGATAAACAGCCCGAACGTGAGCACGAACGGGGCGACGATCCGGACTGTCGTCATGATGATCGTGCTCTCAACGTACAGCCCTGGCGTCTCCTCGGCCCCGTCTGGCATCTCGTCGGCACTCATGCGAATACCTCCCGTCTGAGTACGCCGAGCGCGACCGCACCCGCGGCGAAGACGACCACGGCCTCACCGAGCGTGTCGAACCCACGGTAGGCCGCCAGCACGGCCGTGACTGCGTTGTGAACCTGTGTCTCCTCGTAGGCGTTCTCGATGTAGTAGGGGGTGGGGCTGTCTCCGTCCCATGCACCCGGATCGTCTGCGCTGTCCAGCGGATCGCCCGTCGACACCGGCGCGTCGCTCCCGATCGCCGGGAGCGCCGGTACCGTCAGCAACAGCACGCCGACGAACAGCGCGACACCGAGCGCCGTCCGGACCCGGATCGTCTCGAAGAACGCCTCTCTGGACGGTCGAACCGTATTCGCAAGCGCCAGCAAGAACAGGATCGTCATCACACCGGCACCGACGGCGGCCTCTGTCAACCCGACGTCTGGCGCCTGTAACACGACCCAGATAACCGAGACGCCGAGGCTGTAAGCCGCGAAGGCGATCACCGACGACAGCACGTCCCGAAGGACGGCTGCGCCGAGCGCACACCCCAGGACGAACGCCAGCAGTACGCCTTCCAGTAGTGTCACACTCATGGTTGGTCCTCCTTCTCGCGTGTCCACGGCTCGATACCCTGATCCTCAGCGGCCCGCGCGACAGCGTGGGCTGCCGTCGGGTTCGTCAGAAACAGGAACAAAAGCAAGAACACGGTCTTGATCGTCGCGCTCCCGCTCTGCAGGGCGATCGCGACGGCAGCCAGCGACAGCACCGACCCGAGCGTGTCGCTTTTCGACGCCGCGTGCGCACGCGTGTACACGTCCGGGAGCCGGACGAGTCCGACTGCCGCGACCATACCGAAGAACATACCGGTGACCGCAAGCGCCACGGCGGCCCACTCGAGCGGCGTCACAGGACCTCCCCCCGTTCGACGGAGAACTTCGAGAACGCGATGGCTAGCAGAAAGTTCAACAGCCCATAGACCAGCGCGATGTCGAGATACAGCGGTTGGTCGAACGCCGCCGCGAGCAGGGCGATCACGATAACCGTGTTCGTGCCGACGACGTTCGTCGCGATGACCCGGTCCGGCGCGGTCGGGCCCGCGTACACGCGATAGAGCCCGACGATCGCGAAGACGACAAACGCCGCCGCCGAACCGATCAGCACGGCGCCGAGATCAACCATCGTTCACCTCCTCGGTGTCAGTTTCGACGGTCGATCGTTCGTCGGAACCGTCAGTGGCTGGTTCTCCGTCGTCGCCATGCCATTTCGCGTATGGTTCGTAGTCGCCACGCTCCCGTGGAGACGGGATCGGACCGGCACTCCGCCCGTAGAAAACGATCCGAACCGCCCGTTCGAGTGCTCCCTCGGCCAGGTCGTCGCGGGCTGGCCCGGTCAGCGAATGCACTGTGTACTCGCGCTGTGTGACCGTCACCGTGAGCGTCCCCGGCGTTAGCGTGATGCTGTTTGCCAGCGTCGTCACCGGCATGTCTCCCCACAGCAGCGGTCGCAGGCGCACGAGTTTCGGATCGATCGGCAGCGACGGGTGGAGAATGACATAGGCCATCGCAATGTTGGCCTTGACGATCTCCCACAGCAGATACACGGCATAAAACGGCATCCGCGCCAGCTGTCGGATCACACGTCCGAACGACGGGGTACGACGGAACGCGACCGGGGTCAACAGGATCGAGACGATCCCTGCGGTGATCGCACCGGTCGCCAGATCGAACAGTGTCGGTGAGCCAAGCGCCAGGTAAAACCCCAGTGCGACCGCGAACGTTGCCAGATACTTCGACAGCGAGGCGGCCCGAGCGATCGCTGTCTGTCTGGCCGGACGCTCGACTGGCGCCTCGACGACCGCAAGATCGCCCTGTCGGAGTTCCGCCTCGATCGGGGCGAGTAGCGGAATCGTCCCTTCCGGGTTGTACTCGGGGTCGATAACGACATGTTCGATACCGGTGCTCGTCGCGTACTCCTGCAACACTCCCGCGTAGTCGTCCGGGCTGAACAGGTACCGATCGCTGCCCAGCACCGCTGTTTCGACTGATACGCGTTCGGGTATGGTCCCACCGAAGTCCTCCTGGAGCCACGCCTCGATCCGTTCAGTCAGTCGTTCGGTGCGCTCGTCCGTCACGACCTCGGAATCGTCGCCAACCGAGATCGAAACGAAGTGCAACTCGACACGTTCGCCGTCCTCGAGGGCCTGCTGGGCCTGCTCGACGACGTAGGCGACAGTTGCCCGAACTGTCACGGAGTCGCCGATGGGAACCAGCAGCCTGTATGCGGGTGGGTGTGTCACGATCTATGAGTCGAGAACCGCCTGTTCATCGCGCTATTCGTCCGTTAGATGGGGAAAAAGGCGACGCGAGGATAACTATTACGAGTTAAGATGCGCGTGTGAGACGATCGAAAACCTCGATTCAAAGCCTGCTCGCGAGTCCGTCGGCGACCGCCGTTCCGAGCGCGGATTTCTCGCCGCGAACCTCGTCGACGTTGTCATCGACCAGCAGCGCACGCGTCTCCGCATCACCCATCACTGACGCGTCGTTGGCCACGACGAACGCCAGGCCGACCCGATCGCGCAACTCGCGGGCGCGCTCGATCATTGCGTCGTCATCACCTGTCGTTTCGGCTTTGAACCCGACCATCGGCAACTCCGGATGCACCTCCCGGACCGTGTCCAGTAACTTGGGCGTCGCTTCGAGTTCGAGTGTCAACGACTCGCGTCCCGAGCGGATCTTCTCGTCGGCCGTTTCGACAGTGTAATCGCTGATCGCGGCCGCCGAGACGAGCGCGTCGGCGTCTCCGACGGCGTCCTCAACAGCTGCGAGCATCTCCGCGGCGCTCTCGACTGTCTCGACGGTAGCGTATGGCACGTCCTGGTCGGCCCCAGCGATCAGTCCCGCGCTCCCGGAGTCGAGGGCACCGTGGACGAGCGTCACGTCGGCACCGCGAACGTAGCAGGCGCGTGCGACCGCCCGGCCAGTCGCTCCACTCGCGCGGTTCGTGAGCACACGGACCGGGTCGATCGATTCTGCTGTCGCACCGGCCGTGACGACCACGTGTTGTCCACCGAGGGGACGGTCGTCGACGGCGCGGGCGACTCCGGTCACGATTGCCTCGTCGCTGGCGATCTTGGCTTTGCCCTCCTCGATCCGTGGCTCGACGAAGTCCACGTCCCACGATTCGAGCTGCTCGATGGCCTCGAGCACGCCCGGATGGTCGTACATCGGCTTGTGCATCGCCGGGACGACGACTACCGGGAGCCCGGACCCGAGCGCGGTCGTCGCACACGTCGTCACCGGCGTGTCGTCGACGGCACTTGCCATCTTGCCGACGGTGTTGGCCGTCGCCGGCGAGATCAGATACACGTCCGCCCAGCCTTCGACGCCACAGAGGTCGACGTGTTCGACGGCGCCGGTGATCTCGGTGACGACGTCGGTCTCGGTCGCGAACTCGACGGACCACGGATGGATGATATTCGCCGCCTCGGGAGTCATGACGGCTCGGACATTCGCCCCACGACGCCTGAGTTCGTGAACGAACTCGACAGTTCTGACGGCCGCGATCGATCCCGTGATCCCGAGCGCGACGTTGACGTCCTCCAGCATACTCGTCACTTGACCGGGCGGGGGTTTGAAACCACTCCTCTCCCGCTACTGGTGGCTATACGTTCGTAACGATATTCGACACGACGGTGTGTCGCATCACCTCGAGATGCTATGGCCGCCAGTATCAGGATAGACAGGCAATTCTGGGAAATACGTCCCATAGAAACCGGTGTCGAAACTGACCAATCCATCACCATCGACAGTGGCGTGTCCACCGATGAGAAAGTCCGCAGCGATGTGTTGACGCGGTGTGAGGTCCTCGTTACAGGCGTCACAACTGACGGACTGTTTCGTCCCACAGGACGGACATTGCAGTTCATCCGGTCGCCGAACGGTATATCGCTGGAATTGCTCTCCTGCTCGGAACAGCGCTTCCCGTGACGGCTCAACGAGCTGGATGCTGAAGTCCGCGAGGAACTGATCCAGTTCTGACGCGGTATCGAAGTGGCCATCGGCAGCGAGCTCGGCATATACGATCGGCGTAATCACGACTCGCCCTTCCCGATAGACGCGCCGGAGTTCCGTTTCACTTCTATCGGCGTGTTCGTCGTCGTCGTACAACAGCGCGAGAAGCGCGTTCGTGTCGACTGCCGTAATCACGTCTCTTCCCCCGACTCGGTGTCCGTCTCGTTGCGGACGTCACGGGGGAACTTGCCGCGGAGCCGGCGCATCCGCTCCGGCATCGTCTCGTCGCTCTCGGCGCTGCCGCGGTATTTTTCGAACGGATCGCCCCCGTCTGCCGTGGTCGGTTCTTTCTTCTGGATCTTGTAGCCGGATTCGACCTCTTCGAAGGCGACCTCGTCACCGGGCTCGATTCCGAGCGCGTCCCGAATCTCCTTCGGGATGGTGACTTGACCGTTGGTAGTGACACGCGGCATGTCTGTATTGATGTAGTAATATAATGTAAGTATTACTGCTCAGTTCATACTCGGCGTCGGATAGTGAGGGCAGATGCCGCCGGCTCGTTCGACCGTCCACCGAGCGCACGACTATACGGTACGACCACCCGCATCGGGCGGGTAATCCGGAACAGACGTCAATAATCACTCTGAAGTGAGTGGAGACCCTGGCTCTCTCCGATGAGTGACACCGGGAGTCCGCTGTCGCCGGACCGGCCGGACGCGGAACGACCGTTCGAGGTCGACGCGCCGTTCGATCCGGCGGGCGACCAGCCCGAGGCCATCGAGCAACTGGCGTCCGGCTTCGAGCAGGGCATGGACAAACAGACACTGCTGGGTGTGACTGGCTCGGGCAAGACCAACACGGTCTCGTGGGTCATCGAGGAGATCCAGAAACCGACGCTGGTCATTGCCCACAACAAGACGCTGGCCGCCCAGCTCTACGAGGAGTTCCGGAACCTGTTTC
>JBMCBU010000033.1:0-12980 GCA_048623335.1 Halapricum sp. | reverse complement strand
CCGTCGTATTCGTACTCGTAGGTTATCGCGGGGAAATATCGTTCGTCCTCGTCCTCACGATTGTCGAGGATGTCGACGCCCGAATCCACGACCACGGCGTCGACTTCCTCGGCGGACGACTGGGCGTTGTAGGCGGTGTATATCGAATAGCCACCCCCCAGGAACAACCCGAGGCCAAAAAGAGCGATGAGAACACCGGTTACCAGTTGGCGACTCATACGACTGCATAGACGTCAATTACTATAGTTGTTCACGTAGCGTCATTTCTTACGCCCGCTGTCAGCGAAACCAGCTACTCCCTCTGGGATTTGAACCGGGGCGGCTCCCTGTCAGCCGCGAGAATCTCGTCGACGAGTGGTACCGCGAAGAACCCGGAGCCGCACTCAAATCACCGCTAGAGGCGAGACCTCTTCGTCACTGCCGATCAGCTAGCGTCTCGTGGATACCGAGCACCAGCGCAGGCACGACGACGATGAACAGGTGTTCTTCGATGGGGATCGCCAGGAGATCGATCCCCGTCCGCAACTCGATAGCGAACACGCCGACTTCGAGCGTGTACCAGTCCCAGAGATACGCGATCGGATACAGGACGACGATTGTCCGGGCCGCCCGGGCCAGCGCTCCGGCGCGGACCAGCAGTGCCAGTGCCACCGCCCCGAATGCGATCTCGGTCGCGAGATACGTGTACGGCCCCAGCACCCCGATGTCGACCGGCGGCGGCCCGTCGAACGGCCGATACCACAGCGCGACGAGCAGCAAAGCGAGGAGGACGTACGCGCCACGGACCAGCAACATCGTCGCGACCCGTGGCCCCGCCCGCCGACTGATCGCCGCGACGGCACCGAACGCGAACGCTGCCAGCACGGTCCCGGTGGGAAAGACGCCGATCGCTGCCAGAACGATCACCAGGCCGGTGCCCGTCGCCAGCAGCGCGTGCGCCAGCCGGCGAGCGCGAACCGGCCCGAGGACGACCGCGACGGTCCGCTTGTCGATCGACCGGTCGTACGCCAGATCCTGGGCGTCGTCGATCACCTTGATCCCGAGCAGCACGACGACCAGCACGCCCGCCAGCCCGAGCACAGTCACATCGAGTTGTGCACCCTGGGCGACGTAGCCGCCGAGCAGTGCCAGCCCGATCCCGGCGGGATACCCACCGGTCGCGGTGACGGGGCCGGTATCGAGTTGCGGTGCGTGGAAGTATCCCAGCGCCCAGGTCGGTGCGGTCAACGCGACGGCTGCGAGCCCGGCCGTCGACCACAGCCCCACCATGGCAGCCGCGAACACCAGTCCTGCTCCGATCAGTGCCACTCGACATCCCCGCACCGAAAGGGGGTGATCGTCGTCCTCGCCGCGGACGAAGAAATCGACGTAACCGTCCTTGACGTGGGCCGTGTAGACGGCCGCGAAGATCGCCACCGCGTGTACCGCTGCGACGACCGGCGCGAACGTTCCCACTGTCCGGGCAGCGAGGAGGGTCCCGGTTATCGAGACTGCGACGGGCGGCAGCATAAACACCGGATGGACCTGCGACGCCAGCGCCTGGATCGCGGGGACGGCTCCAGCCCGGTGACGGGCGATCGCCATAGCTGTGTCTCGGTATCGAATCACATAGTCTGTTGGACGGTCTCAAATCTTGCTGGCATACGAGCGGTGGGGGCAGGTCACGGAGCGCCCGCCTGCTTATGCGAGTACTTTTGGGCGTCGCCGACGAACCGGCGGGCGTGTCAAAGCCGATTCCGACGGGCTGTTCGCCCATCGATGAGCTCCTCGACGGCGGCCTCCCGCGTGGCGCTGCGACGCAGATCTACGGCCAACCGGCCGCGGGCAAGACGAACCTCGCACTCGGTGCGGCCGTCGAGGTCGCCGCCAGAGGCACGTCAGCGCTGTTCATCGACACAGAGGGCGTCTCCGTCGATCGGATGGAACAGCTGGCGTCGGCGCGTGGCGATGTCGAGGAAATCGCCTCGAACATCATCGTCTCCGAGGCGACGACTTTCGAGGAACAGGAGCAGGCGGTCAGAGACGCCGCCGAACTCGCGAGCCAGGTCGAGTTGATCGTCCTGGACAGCGCGACCGGGTTCTACCGGCTGGAACGGACCGAACAGGACGAGGGCGAAGCGCTCAGGGCAGTCGCGCGCCAGATCACGCACTTGCTTGCCCAGGCTCGCAAGTACGACCTGTCGGTCGCTTTCACCAACCAGGTTTACACGGATCCCGACAGCGACGGGACGCGCGCGCTGGGGGGCCACACCCTCAATCACTGGTCGGCGATCGTTCTTCGGCTCGACCGCTTCCGTGGTGGCAACCGACGCGCGACGCTCGAAAAACACCAGTCGAAAGCTGCCGGCGAGACGGCGACGTTCAGGATCACCGGCGACGGGCTGGAAGACACCGAGGAGTTCTGATACGGGCCGGTGTACGTCCGTTCCGTCGCGACTGCCAGCCATGTGACCAGCGCAGTGAATCGTTACAGCAATGACTACCGGGCGGCAGTTATATGCAGTCGTCTTCGAAATATGGTGTCATGCACCAGCGGGACGGCATCTCGATCCTTCACGTCGACGATGAACCCGATCTCTCCGAGACCGTCGCCGCGTTCCTCGAGCGAGAAGACGAGCGGTTCACCGTCGAAGTCGCGACGAACGCACGCGAAGGGCTCAAGCGACTGTCTCGTGCCGATTTTGACTGTATCGTGAGTGACTTGGACATGCCGGGTCGGAACGGAATCGAGTTCCTCGAGGCCGTGCGCGAGCAGGATCCCGACGTTCCGTTCATTCTCTATACGGGAAAGGGGTCAGAGGAGATCGCCAGCGAGGCCATTTCGGCGGGTGTTACCGACTACATCCAGAAACGAACCGGGACGGCCCAGTACGAGGTGCTCGCAAACAGGATCGTCAACGCGGTCGAGAAACACCGGAGCACCGAGCGCGCGGAAGCGATGGATCGTATCAGGCGGATCCTACGGGAGGTCGACAAGCGCCTCGTCCGGGCGCAGACCCGCGAAGAGATCGAATCAGCAGTCTGTCACGTTCTCGCGGAGACGGGATCGTACCCGCTCGCGTGGGTCGGCGACGAGGAGGGCGGTGCCGTCCGTCGGCGGGCCAGTGCTGGAACGGCAACGGATTTCCTCGAAGTCCTCCTCCCGCACTCGGACGAAAGGCCCCTGCTAGAGGGGCCGACACGGCGCGCGCTTCGGACGGGAGAGCGAGCCGTCGTTCAGTCGATCGCCGAAGGACAACGCGGCGGGTCGTGGGAAACTGCGGCTGTGGACCACGGACTCCGAAGCGCGGCGGCGGTTCCGCTCGCGTACGACGACCGCCGTTACGGGGCGGTAGCGCTCTACAGCGACGAGCAGGGGTTTTTCGACGAGCGCGAGCGGGAACTCCTCGTCGAACTGGGCGAGGACATCGCACACGCGATCCACCGGGTCGAGAGCGAGCGTCGACTGCGCGAACAGCAGTCCGATCTCCGGGTGTACGAACGGGCGGTCGAGTCCTCGGCTGATCTGCTCGCTGGGATCGACACCGGGTACACACTCGTGTTCGCCAACGAGCGCTATCGGGAGTTTCACGGTATCTCACCCGAAGAGATCGGCGAACGGTCGCTCCCGGACGTCTTGGGAGAGAAGTGGGACGAGGGGGTGAAACGTCGGGAGGACCGGGTACTGGAGGGCGAAGAAATCCGCTACGAGGTCGAACGGGTCGGACCCGACGGCGAGACGCGCACGTTCTCCGTCCGGGATTACCCGCTGCTCGACGAGGACGGCACCGTCCTCGGCGTGGTCGGGTCGATGCGAGATATCACCGAGCGCAAGGACAAAGAGCGGGAACTGCGCCGTCTCAAGGAACGTCTTGATCTCGCGGTCGAGGCCGCAGAGATCGGTGTCTGGGACTGGAACGTCCGGACCGATGAGATGCAGTTCAACGAACAGTGGGCGGACATGCTCGGCTGTTCCCTTTCGGAGATCGACTCACACCTCGACGCCTGGACACGGCGCGTCCATCCCGACGATTTCGAGCGGGCACAGGCAGAACTGGAAGCCCATCTCGCCGGCGACACGGCGTACTACGAGTGCGAACACCGGATGCGGACGGCAGACGGATCCTGGAAGTGGATCCAGAACATCGGACGGGTGACCGAACGGACGGCGGACGGCGAGCCGGTGCGTGCTGTCGGGATCCACCTGGACATCGACGAGCGCAAGCAGCGGGAACGCGCCCTCCAGGAGAGCAAGCGTCGATACGACTCGCTGTTCGAGTCGAACCCGGCCGTCATCTGGGAGGTCGACTTCTCGGACGTGATCGACGAACTCGCGTCGCTTCGGAGCGAGGTGATCGACTTCGAGACGCACCTCGAGGCCAACCCCGTCGAACGCCAGCGGCTGCTGGACCGCACCGAGGTCATCGACGTCTCACAGCAGGCAGTCGATCGGTACGGCGTTCCGTCGACGGAACCGTTGATCGCGAACCCCGAGGAGATCTTCACGCCGGCGGCCTACGAGGCGACCGTAGAGATCTGGCGTCGGCTCGCCGACGGCGAAACGCAGTTCCGGGTGCCGTCCGCGAGCGAGACGGTCGACGGGCAACGTATAGAGGAGATAATCGACGTGCAGGTCCCTGACGCGTACGCCGACGACTACTCACGGGTTTACGTGACCGCCATAGACATCACTGACCGATGCCGGCGAGAACGGAAAGTCACGGCACTACACGACGTCGCGGTCGATCTCGAAACGAGGGGGTCAGTCGAGTACGTCTGCGAGCGGACGATCGACGCCAGTCGAGACATCCTGGAGTTCGACCTCAGTCTCATCGATCTCGAAGCGGACGGGGTCCTCTCGACAGTCGCTCTCTCCGAGGACGTTTCCCCCGACGAGACCGCCCGGATGTCGATCGAGGAAGGGATCGCCGGCAAGACCTATCGGACTGGCGAGTCAATCGTGATCGACGACATCAACAACCACGAAGAAGCGAAACCGCAAGGTCCGTTCCGGTCGGGCATGAGCATCCCGATCGGCGATCACGGCGTGTTCCAGGTGGTCGCCGAGGAGCCTGGATCGTTCGACGAGTCGGATCTCGAACTGGCAGAGCTCCTGATCAGCCACACGGAGAGCGCACTCGACCGGCTCGACCGGCAGCGCGAGCTCGAGCGCAAAAACGAACGCATCGAGGAGTTCACGCGCGTCGTCTCTCACGACCTGCGCAACCCACTCCAGGTTGCCCGGAGTCAGCTCGAGCTCCTCCAGACGGCCCACGACCACGACTTCGAAGAGATAGACGCAGCGATGCGTGCTCACGAGCGCATAGAGACACTGATCGACGACCTGCTGGCGCTCGCCAGGGACGGCGAGCGGGACATCTCTCTCGAAGAAGTCGAACTCGACGACGCCGCCGAGCGGTGCTGGGGGACCGTCGAGACGGCCGACGCGTCGCTCGACATCCGGACAGATCGAACGATCCCGGCCGATCGTGGCCAGTTGCGCCACCTTCTGGAAAACCTCTTTCACAACGCAGCCGAGCACGGCGGCGACGTGACCGTGACAGTCGGTGATCTCGAAGACGGGTTCTACGTCGAGGACGACGGCCCGGGTATCCCCATCGAGGACCGCCCCGATATTTTCGAAACAGGCTACTCGACGGCAACCGGAGGGGGAGGACTCGGACTCGCCATCGTCAAACGGGTCGTCGACGCACACGGCTGGGAGATCGACGTGACGAGCGGAGCTGCCGGCGGTGCCCGGTTCGAGATCACTGGCGAGGGCCTGCACGGAACCGACGGGCCCTGACTCAAGCGATATCTCGGCTCGTGTCGATCGAGACCTCTTCGACGAGGTTGAGCTTGATCACGTTCGTCGGCGCACGGCCGCCGCGGAACTTCGGGATCGACAGCCGGTTCTCGACCTCGTCACCCTGGATTGTCGTGTCCATCTGGAAGATGACGTCCGCGAAGTGTTCAGTCGTGTCTCTGAGCGGAGGAACCGCCCGCCCGTCCAGACAGTGCAACACTGCCAGACTGCCGGTGTTGAAGATGTGGTTCTGCAGGTCGTTCATGAAACTGCGGAACCGAGACGGCGGTTCCTGCTCTTCCAGCACGTTCAACGGGTCGATAATGAGGTTCGAGGTCTCCGGGAGCGCGCTGACGAGCTTGCTGGCGTTGTCCAGCGGTGCTTCGCCGGACACGTGCCGGATCGTCGGCTCACCGGTGTTCGTCGGCGAGTTCCCGAGGCTGTCCCGGATTGCCTGCTCGGAACGATCCAGCGAGAGATACAGCGTCCCACGCGTGGCGGTCAGTTCGTACAGAAACAGCTCCGCCTGACTTGCCGGATTGGCGTTCAACACGACGATACTTCCGGCCGGGATCCCTCCATCCAACTTCCTGTCGAGGACGTCGATCCCGGTCCGGAGCCGGTCCTGCATGGATCGTTATGCGTATTCGTTTTGCACGTGATTAAATATTGTGTTCGCCGCGTCAGCGCGCCGTTGCGAAGCGCTCGCTGTCAGTGGGCGTTTCATCTGGAGATATCGAGATGTCCCTCTCGAACGATCTGGTCGGACCGTGACCCACCCGACCGCCCGAGGCTATCAGGCCGATGGTTGGATGGCGTGTCCGAGTGAACCACGGGAAGCCTCGGGGCTTGACCCCGAGGCGGTTCACCGGACGTCCTTGCACGCGGAGGGACGGCACGGTTCGTATCAGCAGTTCTTGCGACCTGCCGAGCGGTTTTACTGGGGCGGTCCGTAACGTGAGTGTGACCTCGCCGTACGAGGTACTCGGGGTTGAGTCGGACGCCGACGAGTCGGAACTGCTAGAAGCGTACCGACAGCGGGTCAAAGAGACACATCCCGATCACGGTGGAACCGCCGAACAGTTCCAGGCCGTCAAAGACGCCTACGAGCAACTCCGTTCCGGTGCGCCTCCTGGTGATCGGACGGCCCCGACGACGACTCCGTCCGACGGCTCCGAGCGAACGGAACCGACAACGCGCCCGCCCGACAGTCCCCCTGAGACGGTGACCGTCGAGTATCTCGATTACGATGTGCTCGACGATCACGGGTGGTCGCTCGACGACGACGAGCTGTTCGAGCGTGCCCGCCGCACCGACCTGGACGCCGAAGCGCACGGACAGTTCTCGGTCGAGCCGGGTCAGACACTCCTGGAAGCCGCCGAAGACAGCGGGTTCGCCTGGCCGTTTGCCTGCCGGGGTGGGGCTTGCACGAACTGTGCCGTCGCCATCGTCGAAGGGGAGATGCCGCCGCCAGTCGGCCATATCCTGCCCGAGGAGTTGATCCAGCGCGGGATCCGGCTGTCCTGCCTGGCCGCACCCGCCACCGCGGACGCGAAGATCGTCTACAACGTCAAGCACATGCCCGACGTCGCCGAGTTCCTCCTGCCTGCGAGCCGGTTCGAGAAGACCTACCGATCGTGATCGGTACCGTTATCCGATTCAATGTCCTATGCCTGTGGCGGCATGAACGATATTCGAACTGGACTCTCCTACGGTGACGCGCTGCTCGTCCCCCAGCGGTCGCCGGTCGCTAGTCGCAACGATGTCGATCTCTCGACGCAACTCACGCCGAGTCTCGAACTGAAAACGCCGCTGCTGTCGGCTCCGATGGACACCGTGACCGAGGCCGAGACAGCGATCGCGCTCTCCCGTTCCGGCGGGTTCGGGACGATCCACCGATTCATGACGGTCGACGAACAGGTCGCGGCCGTCGAAGGAGTCCTCGAGGCCGGCGAACGGTGTGGCGCGGCGGTCGGCATCGCTGAAGATACCGTGGCTCGCGCCGACGCCGTGCTCGATGCGGGGGCGTCGTTGGTGATGGTCGACGTCGCTCACGGCCATCTCGAGCGAACACTCGACGCAGTCACGGACCTGCGGGAGGCGTTCCCGGATGCCGAAATCGCCGCGGGAAACGTCGCGACGAAGCAGGGCGTGCGTGACCTGGCCGCCGCCGGTGCCGACGCGGTCAAGGTGGGGATCGGGCCGGGGAGCCACTGTACGACCCGCCGGGTCGCCGGCGCCGGTGTGCCCCAGCTCACTGCTGTCGATGACTGTGCCGACGCGGCAGAGCCGCTCGACGTCACACTAATCGCCGATGGCGGCATTCGCACGTCCGGCGACGCGGTAAAGGCGCTCATGGCCGGAGCGGACACGGTGATGATGGGCAGTCTCTTCGCCGGGACCGAGGAGGCACCCCCCGAGATCGTCGAGGTCGACGGCACGCGTTATAAGCGTTCGCGCGGGATGGCGACGACGGCTGCCAACGAGAACCGCTCCGACAAGGACACCGACACGGCCGCCCCGGACGCAGACGAGGGCGTCGAGGCACTGACGGAGTACAAGGGGCCGCTGGCGGACGTCGTCGAGGAGTTCGCGGCCGGCATGCGGTCGGGCCTCTCGTACGTCGGCGGGCACACGATCGAACAGGCCCGCGACCGTGCGGAGTTCATCCGGGTGGCCCCGAGCGCCCAGGGCCTGGAAGGCGCTCACGGCGATCACGACTGGGAGACCGTCTCCGTCGATGACGACTAGCCAGGCACGCGAGTATCAGCGGCCGAGCGTGCGGAACCCGATGACCTGGTAGGCCGGGCAGGTCTGCAGGTAGCCGGTGACGACCAGTACGGCACCGATCAGTGCGAGTGCGAGCGGGCCGACGACTGTCCCGACAGTGGCCGACACGCCACCGATCCCGGCGAACAGGGCGATCGCGACGGTCAACAGGGCGATTCCCGCAACGATGCGTACGAGTCGATCGGCCGATCCGACGTTTTGATCCATAGGTGATGTATCACACTCCACTCAGAAAACTGTAGCGGCTACGGGGATCGGTGCCGACAGCTATCTGGGACGATCGATCGAGCAACGTCCGGCCTGTGCGTCTTCGATTGCCCGGTCGTCCGGGAACTCCGAGCGCTCTCGCGGAATTGCGAGGTCAGCGCAATACTTTAGCGCCGGCAGGGCGAACACACGGGTATGGCGGAACCATTCGTAATCGTCGGCGGCGACGCGGCGGGGATGAGTGCGGCGAGCAAGGCCAAACGTGCGGACCCCGACCGCGCGGTCGTCGTCTTCGAGCGCGGTGACTGGGTCTCCTATGGGGCCTGCGGGTTGCCTTACTACGTCAAAGGCGACGTCGAATCCCTGGAAGATCTCGTCGCGGTCCCGCCGGAGGCGTTCATCGAGCAGCGAGACATCGACCTACGGATGGGTCACGAGGCGGTCGAAATCGACACCGACGCCAGGACGGTCACCGTCGAGGCCGAAGACGAGCGGTACGACCAGTCGTACGGTGACCTGCTGATCGCGACCGGCGCGCGGGCGCTTGAGCCGCCGATCGACGGCCTCGATCTGGCGGGCGTGTTCACACTCCATAGCATGGATTCCGGGGCGGAGATCAAAGAGTACGTCGAGCGCGAGGACCTCGAGCGGGTGGCGGTGATCGGCGGCGGCTACGTCGGCATCGAGATGGCCGAGGCCTTCGAGGCACACGGCCTGGACGTCTCGCTGTTCGAGATGCTCCCGCAGGTGTTGGCGACCTTCGGCGAGAGCGTGGGCGAGACGGTCGGCGAGCACCTTCGCGAGCAGGGTGTCGAGGTCCATCTCTCGACGCGCGTCGAGCGACTCGCCGGCGATGGGACGATCGACGCCGTCGAAACGGCGGACGACTCGGTACCAGTCGACGCGGCCCTGGTCGGTGCGGGCGTCGTTCCGAACGCGGAACTGGCCGAGTCGGCGGGCATCGAACTCGGCGAGACGGGGGCAATCGCGACCGACGAGTACGGCCGGACGAACGTCGAGCACGTCTACGCCGCGGGCGACGTCGCGGAGATGCGACACACAGTAACCGGCGAGCCCGATCACGTCCCGCTGGCGTTGACTGCCAACCGCGCCGGACGGGCGATCGGCCAGACTGTCGTGGGCGATCCGACGCCGGTCGGCGATATCGCCGGCACGGCAGTCGTGAAAGCGTTCGATCTCGCTGCTGCCCGGACCGGAATCACCGACGAGGAGCGCGCCAGAAAGGCCGGCTTCGATCCCGTCTCGGTGACGATCAACGCGCCCTCGCGAGCCCACTATTACCCGGGTGGCGACGAACTCGAGTTGACGATGGTTGCCGATCGCGAAAGCGAGCGCGTCCTTGGCGCGAGTATCGTCGGCGAAGACGGCGTCGCAAAGCGGATCGACACGGTCGCGACCGCACTGCACGAGGGGATGACTGTCGAAGAGATCGAATATCTCGATCTCGCGTACGCACCACCGTTCAGCCCGACCTGGGACCCAGTGTTGACGACCGCGAAGGTACTCAACGGCAAGCTGGATTGATCGAGCGAAGACCGGTGGCTCTCCAGCGGGGGACAACGGGGGCTCATCGCGTCTCTAGCTCCTGGTCGAGTGCGTACACGCCCACAGCCGAGCGGGGGACGACAGTGGCTCATCGAGTCAGACCGACGGACGCGAGTCTCGATGCGGCCTCATGGCAGTCGTCGTACGTCTGTTCCGCATCGACAGCCCGATATACGGCGATCGGAGCGGCAAATCGGCACAATAATCCGTGTCAATTCCGGCCACCGGTAGCAAAAAGCATATCTCCGGGCATGCCCCAGTCTATCACATCGAACCCCGACTATGAACGAAGTCCAACTAGAGGTCGCGAAAGCCTACCCCAACGACTCGGGGAGAGGCATCGCGCGCCTCGATCCCGACACGCTCTTGCATCTCAAACTCTCCCCCGGTGACATCATCGAGATCGAGGGCGGGGACACGACCGCCGCCAAGGTCTGGCGGGCCGACCGCCAAGACTGGAACACCGACACCGTGCGCATCGACGGGTTTACCCGCCAGAACGCGGACGTCGGCATCGGCGAGCGCGTCACCATCCGCAAAGCAGAGGCAGCAAAGGCAGAGAAACTCGTCCTGGCCCCGCCAGAGGAAGCAAGTGTCCAGTTCGGCTCGGACGCCGCGGGTATGGTCAAACGCCAGATACTCAAACGCCCGGTCGTCGAACGGGACATCGTCCCCGTGATGTCATCGACGAACCACCCGTTCATGCGCTCGCCCGGGCAGGCGATCCCACTGATCGCCGTCGAGACCGAACCCGACGGCGTCGCGCTGATCACCGAGGACACCGACGTCGAACTTCGCGAGGAACCCATCTCCGGGTTCGAGAAGACTGGTAGCGGCATCACCTACGAGGACATCGGTGGCCTCAAAAACGAGATCCAGCGCGTCCGTGAGATGGTCGAGTTGCCGATGAAACACCCCCAGATCTTCAAGAAGTTGGGCATCGAGCCACCACAGGGTGTCCTGTTGCACGGGCCGCCCGGCACCGGCAAGACCTTGCTGGCGAAGGCGGTGGCCAACGAGACCTCCGCGAGTTTCTTCTCGATCGCCGGCCCGGAGATCATCTCAAAGTACTACGGCGAGTCCGAACAGCAACTCAGGGAGATCTTCGAGGACGCCACCGAGGAATCGCCCTCGATCATCTTCATCGACGAACTGGACTCGATCGCGCCCAAACGAGAGGACGTCACCGGCGAGGTCGAGCGCCGCGTGGTCGCCCAGTTGCTGACGATGATGGACGGGCTAGAATCGCGAGGACAGGTCGTCGTCATCGCCGCGACCAACCGCGTCGACAGCGTCGATCCCGCGCTGCGACGGCCCGGTCGGTTCGACCGCGAGATCGAGATCGGCGTCCCCGACGAGGTCGGTCGCGAGGAGATCCTCCAGATCCACACCCGCGGGATGCCTCTCTCCGACGACGTGGAACTGGCGCGGCTGGCCGACGAGACCCACGGCTTCGTCGGCGCGGACATCGAGAGCCTGACGAAGGAGGCGGCGATGAAGGCCCTGCGCCGGTACCTCCCGGAGATCGACCTCGACGAGGAGGACATCCCGCCGAGCCTGATCGACCGGATGATCATCAAGCGCGAGGACTTCCGCGGCGCGCTGAACGAGGTGAGTCCATCGGCGATGCGGGAGGTCCTCGTCGAACTCCCGAAGATCTCCTGGGATCACGTCGGCGGGCTCGAAGACGCGAAAAACCAGGTCAAAGAGAGCGTCGAGTGGCCGATGAACAGCCCGGAGAAGTTCGAGCGCATGGGCGTCGAACCGCCGGCGGGCGTCCTCCTCTATGGGCCGCCCGGCACGGGAAAGACGCTGATGGCCAAGGCCGTCGCCAACGAGAGCGACGCCAACTTCATCTCGGTGCGTGGCCCACAACTCCTCTCGAAGTGGGTCGGCGAGAGCGAGAAAGCCATCCGTCAGACCTTCCGGAAGGCTCGGCAGGTCGCGCCGACGGTGATCTTCTTCGACGAACTCGACAGCCTCGCGCCGGGCCGGGGCGGCGACGTCGGTTCGAACGTCTCCGAGCGCGTGGTCAATCAGCTGTTGACGGAGATGGACGGGCTCGAAGACATGGAAGACGTGATGGTCATCGGCGCGACCAACCGGCCGGACATGATCGATCCCGCACTGATCAGGTCGGGTCGGTTCGACCGCCTGGTGATGATCGGCCAGCCCGACGAGGAAGGCAGAGAGCAGATCCTCAAGATCCACACCAGCGAGACGCCACTCGCCCCGGACGTGAGCCTCCGGGAGATCGCCGAAATAACCGACGGCTACGTGGGATCGGATCTCGAATCGATCGCTCGGGAGTCGGCCATCGAGGCCCTCCGGGACGATGACGACGCCACCGAGGTCGAGATGCAGCACTTCAGGAAAGCCATGGAGTCGGTCCGGCCGACAGTCACCGACGACATCATGGACTACTACGCGGAGATCGAAGACCAGTTCCGCGGCGGCCGCGGCGACCAGCTCGGCGAGCGCCGCGATGGCCGGATCGGCTTCCAGTAAGGCCGGTCGACCCTTTTAAAAAATCAGTAGATCAGTTCGTCGTCGTTCTCGATCATGTACAGCGACCGGGCGGCGATGTTGACCGAGTGGTCGCCGATGCGTTCGATGTCGCGGATCGTCAGCA
>JBMCBU010000032.1:0-13358 GCA_048623335.1 Halapricum sp. | reverse complement strand
ATCAGTACCTGATCTCGAAGCCGTCCAGGCCCCGTGGCTGTTCGTACTCGACTTCGACATTTTCGACGCGCGCCTGCGGGCTCCCCTCGTGACAGAACTCGACCATCGCCTCGACGTCCGCTCTGGGAGCCTCGAAGACGGCTTCGACGCGGCCGTCGTCGAGGTTTTTCACCCAACCGTCGACGCCGTACTGGCGGGCCTCCTCACGAGTCGTCGCACGGAAGAACACGCCCTGGACGCGACCGGAGACGAACACGTGCGCGCGAATGCGCTCGCTCATGTCTCCACATCGAACGGCCAGATACAAAACGTTCACCGAGAGACCGGCAAGACCACCGCGAAGAAACTATCGGCCAGACGGGCTGTCGTCGGGAGCGACCGCCCGCATGTGCGGTAGCGTGAACGCGTCAAACGGAGGGGTCCCTGCTCCGCCCTCGGATGCGTGTTCGGATCGGCTCGACGATACCACTGTCGGAAACGCGTCGTCGGGGATCTCGTTTCGGTCCCCGTGAGAGCGTACCTGCTCGGTAGTGGGCATATCCGTATACACAACCTGCATCATCAAAAAACCCCTTGTATCCGATCTCCGTTATACAGGATTAACCCATTATCGCGGAGGATTCATAATGTTTTTCCACACACGAGGATCCAGTATATAATTACCTTAAACACTTACAATGAGGGATTATACCTGAGCCTCGTAATGGGGTAAGATATATATGCAAGTCGGACATGGGTAGGAATACAATGAGTTCGAAAGCGAGTTCCGAATCGAGTGTTGCTTCGCGTGATAATTCCTCGGATAAAGTGCTGTACTTCTGGTCGAAAACCGACAGCCAGACGGTAAAGGCGTCGAGTTCTCGCGATCGATAACGCTCCGACGGTCTGACCCGGTTTCACGGGCGAGATCCGTGCTTTTTATGCGAATCCGTCAACCGAAGGCTGACGCACTGGCGTTCTCACGAGGTGGAAATCCCCGGACGGTTTTGGACGGGGTACGTCATACCTGCAGGTAGATGAACGAGGCGTACTTCGAACAGCTGGGACAACTCGTCGGACCGCTTCCGGAGCGTCAGGCCGCGTTCGGCTGCGATTCCTGTCAGGCGATCTGGTACGGATACGAGGAAGCCGCGCCTGATGGTCGCCACCCGAGGCCTGACCGGTACTGTCCACACTGCGGGAGCGAGGACGTCCGAGAACTTCCCGAGATCCCTGGTACGCTCGCGCTCAAGTCGTGGATCGATTGGCCCGAAGACTGTCCATCGATGGAGGCGGACACTGAGCCTGAGCCTACTCAAGCAGATCAGACAGTCGGTCGACGCCCTCCGAGACCCTAAGTGGCGGATCCGCCACGCCGGCCATCTCGAACGGTCCTATGACAGTTGGCACTTCGATCCCACACGTTCCGAGCAGCGAGCTATCGGTCAACACCTCGATCACTGGTCCGTCGGCGACGATATCTCCAGTCGAAGCGACGAGGACGACCCGGTCGGCGATACGCGGGACGAGATCGACGTTCGGCGTCGAGGCGATCTGTGTCTCCCCCTGTCGAACAGCGAGAGCATCCGCTCGCGATGCCCCGCGTCGACCTCTGCGACTGGTTCGTCGACCAACAGTAGATCCGGATCGACTGCCTGGAGAAACCCGTCTCGTCGAGGGGGTTCCTCGGCTTCGAGCAGCCGCTGGACGCCTGCGCTGAGCTCGGCTAGGGCCTCGACGAGTGTCACTGTTCGCTCGTGTGGGCCAGGAGCCGACCGACGACGAGCGCGACGACCGGGACAGCGGCGCTACCGAGCAGCGCCGACACGAGCGTTCCGACAGGCCCGGAACGGAGATCAGAGAACTTCGAACGGTTCTCGCTCCACGAGAGTCACGTTCGTCGCAGCGAGCGACGCCTCGGCGATGTACGATCCCGGCGAGGGGTCGTCCCAGCTCGCCTCGAAGACGAGCGTCTCGCCCGGCGCGAGCGTCTGCGTTTCGATAGCCTGGGAGAACATCCGACCGTCGCTCCAGCGCCATACTTCGACGCCGTCCTGGTAGACTGTGACGTCGGCGACCATACCGGTCTGAAACGTCAGGTCGACGGGTTCGGTGTCGGGATTCGTGACGCTGAACGCGAACGTGACGCCGGTGGGTTCGGCCGTGATATCGAGGGTGGCATCCAGAAGCATGGCCAAAATCACCGTGAACTCGAACAGACAGACGATGTAGTCAGGCCGACTCCAGGTCGCTAGTGCTGTTGCCGGCTTCGTCAGTGACAGTCAGTCTGATATCGCTCGCGCTCCCTTTCGATCTGACTGTGTGGGTGCCGGAGGCGGAACTGCCGCTGACCGAACTCGAATCGGAGTCGAGTACGTTGCCGGAGGAGTCGAGCAGCTCCGAGGTGACGTTGGAGAGGTCGCCGTCATCGTCCGAAACGGCCCAGTCGACGTCGTAGCGCGTCCAGGCGGGGTTGCTGTCGTTCGTCAGGTCGAAGGTGTCGATGTCCGGCGCACTGTCGGTATCCTCGGTCTCACTGACGGTCGTGGTATCCGAGCCGGTGTTGTCGTTCGAGTCCGTGACCGTCGCCTCGACAGTGTATTCGTTGCCCGAACCGTCGTCGCCAGCAGCGACCAGTCGGTTCGTTCCGCTGGCGCTATCGCCGCTGACGTCGATGGTCGCCGTGTCCTCGGTCTCCCCGTCAGTGTCGTCGCTCAACACGAGCTCGACGCTGTCGAGGTTCCCGTCGTCGTCGCTGACCTCCCAGACGACATCGAACTCGGCGTCCGAGTCGTCGGTCTCGACCTCGCTCGCCGAGAGGCTATCGACGATCGGCGCGCTCTCGGTGTTGTCCGTCGTGACCGTGACCGACGAACTGCTCGTGTTGCCCGCCGAGTCCGTCGCCGTCGCTTCGAGGGTGTGATCGCCGTCATCGACGCCCGTCGTGTCCCAGGAGTCTTCGTAGTAGCCGTCGTTGTACGTCGTCGAACGCTCCGAGCCGTCGTCGACGGTGTAGGTCACGTCCAGGCTGTCGTCGCTGTCCTCGCTGTCGCTGGCGTCGATCCGGACGGTGATCGTCCCGCTGACGGTCTCGCCGTCTTCCGGGTTCGTCCACGAGACGCTCGGTGCCGAGTCGCCCTCTCCATCGAGCACTGCAGCTTCGGCGTCCAGCAGCCCGTACCCCTGCTCGTTGTCCCCGAGCCCGATGTCTTCGGCGCGGTCCCGAAGTTGCTGGCGAGCCTCCGTGTTCGTGTATCCGTTCGCCATCAACTGCCCGCCAGCGCCGGAGACGTGCGGGCAGGACATCGACGTTCCCGAGAAGGTGTCGTAGCCGTCGATGACGGTCGAGTAGATACGTCCCCCAGGCGCGGCGAGTTCGACCTCCGGCCCCGTCGAGGAGAAGTTCGACAGGCTGTCGTCACTATCAGTGGAGGTGACGGCGATGACCTCTTCGTAGGCCGCGGGATAGCCGACGCAGTCTGAACAGGGGCCGTCGTTGCCGGCGGAACCGACCAGCAACACACCCCTGTCATAGGCGTACTGGCAGGCGTCTTTGACTGTCTGGGACCCCGACGACGCCCCCAGCGACAGCGAGCCGACGTCCCAGCCCTGGTCGGCGACGTATTCGATGCCGGCCGCCACGTCCGAGAACGACCCGGAGCCGTTCTTGTCCAGTACCTTCACAGCGTGGAGCGTCGCCTCGGTCGAAACCCCGACGACGCCCTCGCTGTTGTCCACGGCGTCGGCGATGCCCGCACAATGGGTCCCGTGGTCGTCGTCGTCCGACCATGGATGGTTGCAGTTCGACCCCTCGCACTCCACGAACGCCTTGCCTGCCCCGACGTTCGCCTGCAGGTCGGGATGGTCGTCGTCGATACCGGTATCGATGATCGCGATGTCCGCGCCGTCGCCGGTCTCGCCCTCGTCATGGAGGACATCCGCGTCGACGCGGTCGACGCCCCACGGCAGCGTTTGATCGAGCGCGTGCATCTCGCCGTTCTCCTCGACGTATCGCACGTCCGGACGCTTCTCCAGGCTCTGTGCGGCTTTCTCGGAGAACCGTCCGGTAAATGTCCGTTGACCGTCCCCCCAGTCGAAGGCGCGTTTGATGTTCTCGGCGGCCCGCTCCGTTGCCTCCTCGGCGGCCGGCGAGTCCGTCCCGACGTTGTACTCGCCGTCCGACGACGCGCTCGCGCTTCCCACTCCGCCGCTGAGAGCGAGCGCGCCCGCCCCCGCCGCGATCGATTCTCGAAGTACCCTTCGTCTCGATATCTCTGTCTCTCCGTCGTCGCTCCCTCCGTTGTGTCCCATGTGGCCATACACCATAGTCGAGGATATAATAATACCGGATCGGCCAGCAAAGCCACTACTCGGCCAATCGTGTCGGTTGATCGCTGTTCACGATCGTCTCGGGCGAGTTCACCGACGACGGTCGAGGGCCGAGAATATGCGTGCAAAGGTGACTCCGAGTCCCGCACGCCGATCAATCCGCGTCGATCGCCTGCAGGTTGGTGAATCGGCTGGCGTTCTCCTCGGGCGAGGCGGCGGTGAGAAGCGAGACGCTCACCGTGAGCACCAGGCCGAGAACCATTCCGACGATCGAGGCCGACCACCCGCCGAGATACGACGACGGGACGACAGCGAGGAAGACGCTGGCGAGGTAAAACGCCTGACTCCCCAGCACGCCAGCCAGCATCCCCTTCCGGGTCGTGTTCGCCCAGTACAGCGCCACGATCACGGGCAACGCGAGCTGTGCGAACCCGCCGAAGGCCGTCTCGCCGATCTCGACCAGCGTCCCGGGCTGGAACAGGCTCGCGACGAACGAAAGCGTCGCGAAGGCGGCGACGCCGACGCGAGCGATCAGATCCTCGCGACGCTGGGTGGCCGTCGAGACGAGCTGGCGGTAGACGTCGCGGGTGAGATACGACGACCCCGACAGCAGCATCGAGTCACTAGAGGACATCATCGCGGCCATCGCCCCGGCGACGACAAGCGCCGCGAACCAGCCGGGCGTGAACTCGTTGAGCAACAGCGGTAGGACGTTGCCGTCAGCGGGGGTGATGCCGTATCCGGCCGCCCACGTACCGAGCATGAACGCCGGGACGAACAGCAACAACACGAGCACGGGCCACAGGGCGAACGTCCGCTTGAGAACTGTTTTGGACTTCGCGACGAAAAAGCGCTGGTTGACCTGCGGGAACATCGTCACGCCGAAGGCGATCGAGACAGCCGTCGAGATGATATACTGCGGCGAGTAGACGCCACCACCCAGTTTGAGGAACTCGGGGTTCGTGCCCGCGAGTCGCTCGGTGGCCGTGATGGGCCCGCCGATGGCGATCAGCACCCACACGAAGGCGGCCCAGACCATCACGAGCATGAACAGCCCCTGGAGCGTGTCCGTCCAGGCGACCCCGCGCATCCCGGCCAGCGCTACGTAGCCGATCATGAACAGCGTGATCGCGCCAGCGCCGACCCAGTAAGGGACCGCCCCGTCGGTCAGCGCGGCCAGTGCCGTCCCGGCTCCCTGCTGTTGGAGCATGACGTAGGGAAACAGCCAGAAGATGCTCACGACCGCCACGGCGACGCGCAGTGCGGTCGACCCGAAGCGGTCACCGAGCATCTCACCGAGGGTCACGTATCCCTCGTGCTGGCCGACGAGCCACTGTTTGTAGCCGATCACGTACCAGAGGACGGCGAAGATGACCCCGTCCATCACGCCCATGATGAGGATCCACTCGGGACCGTTGCCCGCCGAGGCGTTCGGCCCACCGAAGAAGGTAAACGCCGATAGCAGCGTCGCGAAGGTCGTAAACAGCAACACGACCGTCCCCAGCGTCCGGCTCGCGAGGTAGTAGTCCTCGGCCGTGCGCTCGGTCAACCGATAGGCGGCGAGGCCGATCGCCAGCGCGACCAGCAGGTATCCGACGACGATCCCCAGCTGGACGGCGACGTCAGCCACGGTGACCACCGCCGCGCTCGACGCCGAGGCCCCACGCTCGCTGCGTGAAGATATAAAAGACGATGCTCGCCAGGCCGAGCCAGCCGACGTGCCACCAGATCCAGACCGGCAACCCGGCGACGACGGTTCCGGAACGCCACATGAACCACGGGACAGCCAGTGCGATCAGCGCGAACCCGATCGCGCTCCACGCGAGTATCTGTACTCGTTCGGACACGGTTAGCACTATTTACTCCTATACCGGCTTAACAGTTACTATCTGCTATCGGTATGCTCGTTTGAAGAATTATTTTGATCAAGAGCGCCGAATGCTGGCCATTAGATCTCGACAGGCATTTGCGAATGCGTCTCGTATGATTTGACCGTCCATGCACTCAGTCATGGCATCATTACCGGGTCGACAGACCCAGATCATCAATGCAGGATTCATCCAAATACCTCATTCACGCACAGATCACCGCCGACGGGGTGGTAGAGCGCAGTGACGTCGTCGGCGCGATCTTCGGCCAGACCGAGGGGCTGCTCGGCGAGGAGCTGGAGATCCGGAACCTCCAGGAATCGGCGAAACTCGGCCGGATCGACGTCGAGATCGACTCGAAAAGCGGCCAATCGACGGGGAAGGTGACGATCGCCAGCGGCCTCGACCGGGTGGAGACGTCGATCCTGGCGGCGAGCCTGGAGACGATCGATCGTGTCGGCCCGTGCCGGGCAACCTTCGAGGTGACCGATCTCGAAGACGTGCGTCAGGCCAAGCGCCGCGAAATCGTCGAACGGGCCACCGAGTTGCTGGAGCGGTTCGACGAGTCGATCCTCTCCAGCCAGGAGATAATCGAGGAAGTCCGCCGGCAGGCCCGCGCCGAGCGGATCACCGACTTCGAGGGGTATCCCGCCGGCCCACGGGTCACCGACAGCGACGCGATCATCGTCGTGGAGGGGCGCGCGGACGTGCTCCAGTTGTTGCAGTTCGGGATCAAAAACGCCGTCGCCGTAGAAGGGACGAACGTGCCCGAGGCGGTCGCCCGGCTGACCGACGAGCGGACGGTCACGGCGTTTCTGGACGGCGATCGCGGCGGGGAACTCATCCTCCGCGAACTGGCACAGGTCGGCGACGTCGATTACGTCGCGTTCGCACCGGACGGCAAGTCCGTCGAAGATCTCTCTCGGGAGGAAGTCATGGCCGCGCTCCGCGAGAAAGTCTCCTACGAGGACGCGCTTGACGGCGCGAGCGGAGAGCAGCCGACACTCGCCGACGGCTCGAGCGCGCAGGCGGCGACGGACGAGAGTCGATCCTCGTTGACCGGCGACAGCGACACCGACCTCAACGCGGATGAGGGCGACGTCGAGACTGACGACAGCGACGGCGAGGGTGTACCGGACGACGACGCGAGCGAGGCGGAGGCGAGCGAACCCGAACGCACACTGAACGACCACGTCGTGCACGTCATCGAGGACGGGAGCGGTCAGGTCCGATTGCTCGACGATGGGTTGAATCCGCTCGACGAACGGGACGCGGACGAGGCGTTCGACGCAATCGCCGACTCCGAGACGGTACCCACGATAGTCCTCGTCGATGGGCCGGTCGATCAGCGCGTGCTCGACGTTGCCGCACAGCGCGGCGTGCGGGAGGTGATCGCGACCGAAGAGGGACAGTTCGTCAAGAAACCGACGTCCGTTCGCCTGCGAGTCGTGTCCTGAGGGTGACGGTTTGCCGGCCCAATCGCACGAAATCGTGCGGTCGATACCGAACAGACCGACAGCAATTGCGACGAGAGGGACTAGTGTCGGTCACCCGTCGTCGATCCGGTATTCGTAGACGATCCCGTCACCTTCTTCGTAGTGGTCGGGCACCCGCTCGACCGTCTCGAATCCCAGGTGCTCGTAAAAGTCCCTGGCGATTGGGTCGTCGGCACGCGTCGTCACTCGTACAGTCCCCACGCCGCGGTCGCGAAGGCGGTCGATCGCCGTGGTGACCAGCGCTGACCCGTGTCCCTGGCGCTGGGCAGCGGCGGCCACTGCCAACTCGGGCACGTACGCACGCGTCTCGCCGATCACGACCAGCAGGTACCCGACAGCGGTGCCGGAGTCTTCGGCGACGAGCCCGAACAGCGGCCCGTCGAGTGCCGCGTCGAGGACGGGCGGACTCGGCTCCGAGAGGACGGTCCGCTGGATCCGCCGGAGCCTGTCGCGGTCGTCGGGCCGGAGCTCGCGAACAGTGACAGTCATGGGATCACCAACAGTCAAAGGACAACAACACCGGAGACGAGTGCGAGCGCTCCGGCTGCCAGCCCGGCCGACAGCGTCGCGAGGAAGTTGACCCCCTGATTGCCGACCAGACGGCCCTCGATCGTCGCTCCCAGCAGGCTGTCGACCGTCATCCCCACGAGCCCTGCACCGACGACGACCCCGATGCCGCGGGGACCGAGGCCGAACGCCACGACACCGATGCCGGCGATCAGCGCTGCTCCGGACAGTCCGGCGAGTTCACCCTGCCAGGTGACGCCGCCGTCGGTGCCGGGGTCGACGACCTCGAACGTCGTGATCAACCGCGGGTTGTCGTACAGTCCCCCGATCTCGCTTGACAGCGTGTCGCTCATGGCTGCCGCGACGGCCCCGGCGAAGACGAACAGGAACAGATCGTCCGGGGCGTCCATCATCTGTGGCCCGGCGGCGTGAGCGATGACGGCGAACAGCGCCACCAGCGAGTTCGCGAGGACGTTGCCGCTGCCGCGTGCCCCCTCGTTCGGTTCGGCGATCCCGCGTTCGACTTTCCGGTCGTATCGGAGCTTCGAGGCGAGACCACCCAGGCCGAAGAAGGTAATGAGCATGGCGAACCAGCCCACGTCGCCGACGACGAGCGTCAACAGGCTCAACAGGACACCGGTGAGCATTCCTGGCAACGAGGCCGTCTCGAGGGCGTAGGAGGCGTATCCGAGTGCGACGGTGACAGCGATCGCGCCAGCGATCCCGGTCGCTGAGACGTCGATCGCGAGTTCGGAGAACAGCCACAGCAACAGCCCGACCGCGAGCAACACGATCGGGTCGTCGCGCTCGAACAGTATCGACCGAACGAGTCCGGCGACCAGCGCGCCGGTCGCGGCCAGAAACACCACCGTCGGGAGCTCGGCGGTCGTCGCCAGGAGAGCGACTGCGGCCAGATACCCACAGACCCCGGCGAGGAACCCACCGGTGACGAAGGCAGTCATCGCACCGAACGGCTCGACGCCACGGGCACGGACGGCGTGGGCGGCGAGGTTCCCCGTCGAGAGGACGACCACGCTCGCGACGAACACCGGAATCGCCAGCCCGAAGTACGTCGCAGGCACGGACAGTCCGGCGATCGCGAACGCGAAGCCAGCCAGCCCGTAGAGACGGCCGTCCCGTCGGTCACCGGGCCGGGCGAACAACTCGAAGATCGTGCTGTCGTCGGTCGCTGCCAGTGCGAGGACGGTAATCGCCAGAAACGGCGCGGCCGCGGCGACTGTCACGACGGGTCGATCGAACAGGCGATCGAACACCGGGACAGCGAGCGACAGGGCTCCGACGACGGCGAACGCGCTCGCGCGCCGCACAGTCGATGTCACGCTACTGGCCGTTTCCCCGAGAGATACTTACCATTTCCGAACCGGCTGGATGTCGTGTTAAACGAACGAAACGACAGGGTGGACAGCCCGGAACCTGGGCAACGGTTTTAGTCTCTGTGTGTGAACGTTCAGGTATGGCCGAATTCACGTTCTTCGAGATCCACCTCGACGATGCCTCGATCGAGGGGTCCGCCGACGGGATCGTGTCGCTGCCGTTTAGCTCCGTCACGCGCGACGAACGAGACGGCGACAGTGACGACAGCGGAGGCGGCAATGAGTCGATCGTGTCACTGCGAGCGGTCGTCCTGCTGGCGATCCTGGTGGTCGCGATCGCTGTGCTCGTCCGCAAGCGCCGATCCGAGTAGGAGCCGAAGTCCTTTACTCGCCCCTCTCTTACAGCGGGTATGGGACTGTATCACAGCGTGCGCGCCGTCACCGAGGCGTCGGGGACGGGCCCGATCGACTGGGCGGCTGTCGCCGAAGCCTCGAAGGCCGGAACCGATTCCGGCTCGCTCGAGGTCAGCCCGGCCGAGCGTGACGGCTACGCGACTGACGTTCGCGACGCGCGCGACCGCGTCCGTGCTGTTTCCGGGTTCGAGTTCGACCTGCCGGACACGATCGAGATCATCAACCGCCACCACTGGATCGACAACAACATCGAGACGTTCCGGCGGGTGATGGCACCGCTCGAGGACCACGTCGGGATGTTCCCTTCGGCCGCTCGCGTGGTCAACACCGGTTCGATGACGGTCGCGCTCTCGTTTCTCGCCCGCAACGTCCTCGGCCAGTACGACCCCCTGTTGCTCGCCGAGGGCGACGGCGCGGACGACCACGCGCTGTATTTCGTCTATCCGAACGTCACGCGCGTCGCCGACTCCCTTTCTGCGGACAACGACCGGTTCCGCCGCTGGATCGCCTTCCACGAGGTGACCCACGCCGCCGAGTTCGGCGCGGCTCCATGGCTACCCGGCCATCTCGAATCGCGGATGGAATCGGCGATCGAGAAGCTCGCAGACGGCGACATCGATCGCGGGACGTTGGGCGAACTCGACACGACGATGACCGCCGTCGAGGGCTACGCCGAGCTGTTGATGGACCGCGCGTTCGACGCGGAGTATCAGGACCTTCGGGAGGAAATCGAGCGCCGCCGGCAGGGACGCGGCCCGATCCAGCGGCTGATCCGACGCGCGCTCGGACTCGGCATGAAGCGTCGCCAGTACGAACGCGGCAAGGACTTCTTCGACGCCGTCGCCGACGCTCGCGGGATCGAGTTCGCCGGCCAGGTCTGGGAACGACCCGAAAACCTGCCGACCGACGACGAACTCGACGAACCACGTTCGTGGATCCGTCGGATGGACAGTTGAGACGGCCGTCTCGGCCACTCTCGTCGAGGCGGGCGCTTTTGTCGACCCGCTCCATAGCCCGAAGGGATGACTGTCCTCGTGGTTGGCGATCAGCTGCACGCCGACGTGGGTCCGCTGGCCGACCGTCCCGACGATCGCGTCTTGCTGATCGAAGCCGAAGCGTTCGCCCGGAAACTGCCGTATCACCCACACAAGCTCACGCTCGTGTTCAGCGCGATGCGGCACTTCCGTGAGCGGCTCCGCAGGTCGGGACGTACCGTCGAGTACCGACAGGTCGAACGCTTCGCCGACGGGCTCGAAGCCCACCTGGACGATCACCCCGGGGACGAACTCGTCGTGATGCGACCCCCGAGTTATCGGGCCGGCCAGCGATTGCAGGCGCTCGTGGAGCGCCACGGCGGACAGCTCGAACTCCTCGAAAACGACCTGTTTCTCTGCTCGTCCGAGATGTTCGACAGCTGGGCTGAGGAGCGATCGAGCTATCGCCACGAGGAGTTCTACCGGTTCATGCGCCGCGAGACCGGCTACCTGATGGACGGCTCCGAGCCGGTCGGCGGCGAGTGGAACTACGACGAACAGAACCGGGAGACGCCCCCCGATGGGTACGTGCCGCCCGACCCGCCGACCTTCGAGCCCGACGAGATCACCCGCGACGTGCAATCGTGGGTCGCCGAAGCGTTCGACGGCGGTTACGACGAGCCGCCGTTCGGGGGCGGCTGGGCCGATCCCGGACCGTTTCGGTGGCCCGTGACGCAGGCACAGGCGCGGACGGCCCTCGAACGGTTCGTGACCGACCGCCTGGCCGCGTTCGGCACCTATCAGGACGCGCTGGTGGCCGACGAGTGGGCGCTGCATCACTCGCTGCTCTCGCCCGCGATCAACCTCGGATTGCTCCACCCGCGGACGGTGATCGAACGAGCCATCGAGGCCTATCGCGAGCAGGACCTCCCGCTGAACAGCGTCGAGGGGTTCGTCCGACAGGTGCTCGGCTGGCGAGAGTTCATGCGCCACGTCTATCGACGAGAGGTGCCCGGTCTGGCCGGGGCGAACCAGCTCGAACAGCCCGAGCCGTTGCCTCCGTTTTTCTGGACCGGCGAGACCGAGATGGCCTGTCTCGCGGACGTGATCGACGGCGTGCGAACGCGCGGGTATTCCCATCACATCGAGCGACTGATGATCCTGTCGAACGTCGCGACGCTTCTGGGCGTCGAGCCACGGCAGCTAAATCGGTGGTTCCACGCGGCCTACGTTGACGCCTTCCACTGGGTGACGACCCCGAACGTCGTCGGCATGGGGACGTTCGGTACGGACGCCCTCTCGACGAAACCGTACGTCTCCTCGGCCAACTACGTCGACAGGATGAGCGACTACTGTGGCGACTGTCCCTACGACAAGACCAAGACCACCGGCGAGAGCGCCTGTCCGTTCAACGCGCTGTACTGGGACTTCCTGGATCGCAACGCCGAGCACCTCGCGGACAACCACCGGATGGGACTGGTGTACAACCACCTGGAGAACAAAACCGAGCGCGAACGCGAGGCGATCCGGGAACGAGCTGTGATGGTTCGTGATCGCGCCCAGCGGTCGGAGCTATAGCACTCGGACAGCCGTACCGGCCGAAATTGTAGGGACCGGCCGTCTTTTGCCCGCGTGGGCCAACTGTCCTCCGATGACTGACTTCGATCCAGAGCGCTTCGAGGACAAGTACGAACACTACTTCACCGAACTCCAGCAGGCCTACAAGAGCGCGTTCGACGCCATGTCCGAGCGCTACGACTCCGGGCTGATCCACGCGATCGACCAGTACACGCTGGCCGAGAGCGAACCCTTCTACGAAGGTGACGGGCAGTTCCGCATCGAACTTCCAGAGGACGCGATCGAACGCGTCGCTCCCGAGACCGAACTCGAGGAGGCGGAGCTGAAGGAAGTCTACGCGGCGTACACTGACGAACTCGAACGGCAAATCCGGGACGTGTTCGGGCTGTCCACGTCGTGATCGATCATCGACGACTATCAGAAATCGGGGTGAATAGTGCCGAACTCGGCTGTTTCGTGACTGTCGGGAACCAAAGGTTCAAACGCTGGGCTCACCTACGCGGGCATATGAGTACCGAAGCCAAGGACGGACAAAGCGACCTCGAAGAACGCGTCGCGAACTTCCTGCGGCGGAACTTCCCGCAGATCCAGATGCACGGCGGCAGCGCGGCGATCCAGGAACTCGACCCCGAGACGGGCGAGGTCACGATCGCGCTGGGCGGTGCCTGCAGCGGCTGTGGCATCTCGCCGATGACGATCCAGGCGATCAAGACCCGCATGACCAAGGAGATCCCCGAGATCGAGACCGTCCACGCCAACACCGGCGCCGGCGGCGGTATGGGCGGTGCCAGTGACGGCCCGACGCTCCCGGGCGATTCCCGTGGCGGCAGTATCGACGGTGGCGAGGACGACGAAGGGCCGCAGGCGCCGTTCTGAAAG
>JBMCBU010000031.1:0-13434 GCA_048623335.1 Halapricum sp. | reverse complement strand
GCGTCACTAACCAGCGGTCCCAGGCGACGCGCTCGAGCAACACGGGCTGGTCGGCCGCCCGTTCCCAGCTCGTCGAGCCGACCGCACGCTCGAAGTCGATCGGCTGGGTGTGATCGATCACGGGCGACACACCCCCCGGTCGCGAGCAGGACAACGCTTGTACGGCTCGTCGATCCAGTGGCCGCAGTAGTTACAGATCGGCGGATAGCGGCCCTGAGACGGCTCAGAAGCCACGATAACCACCTCCAAAATGGTGGGGAAAGTGTCGGAATACCCTGGAAAAAGGGTATATATGTAGTGGGCCGGCGCAGATTCGAACTGCGGTTACGGCCACCCGAAGGCCGAAGGATACCAAGCTACCCCACCGGCCCGCACGTGGACGAAAGAGAGTGGACCCTTTAACGATTGCGAAAAGCCCTCCACGTGGGGCCGCCTGGTCGTCATATGGCACTCGAACTCGGCTTCGTCACCCAGACGACGATGCACTACACCGACGCGTTCCCCGCCGCGACGGCGATGGAAATCGATTACGTCGAACTGCTACTCGACGGTCACCACGAACGGACGACACTCGATCCCGACGCGGTCGGCGACGCCGCCGCTGACCACGACCTCGACTTGCTCGTACACCTCCCGTTCGCTTTCGACGTCGGCTCACCGTACGAACACGTCCGCGAGGGCGCGATCCGCGAGCTTTCGGCCGCGCTGGAGACCGCAGCCGCTTTCGATGCCCAGAAGGCGGTCGTTCACGCGAGCAGCGACGCCTGGAGTCCGGCCTGGGAGACCGAACCGGTCCAGGATGCGATCGTCGACGCGCTCGCCGAACTGCGGGTCGTCGCCGGCGAGTACGGGATCGAACTCTGCGTCGAGAACGTCCCTTGCGAGTGGTTCGGTCTCGCGGAGTTCCCTCGGCTGTTCGAGGAGACCGACGTCTCGATGACCTTCGACACGGGCCACGCGTACGTCGAGGGATACGACGCGGCCGACCAGGCCGAGTTCGTCGCCGAGCACGCAGACCGTATCAGCCACGTCCACGTCAACGACGTCCGCACACAGACTGACGATCACGTCCCGATCGGCTCGGGTGTTCTCGATTTCGGCCGGATCTGCGGGCCGCTGGAGACAGCGACGCTCTCGGCGGAAGTGTTCACCCCGTCCTACGAGTACGTCGCGACGAGTCTCAACAACCTCCGCCGGCAGGTCGACGCGCTCGAGGAGCCCTGAGACAGTCCGGCGTCGGTCGTCGCAGGATCAATACCGGGTGTAACCGTCGGTATCGAGCCAGTTGTGCGCCACGGAGACGGCGTGGTCAGCGTGCAGGGGGCGCGGGCCGAGCCGGATCCGGGCGTCGGTTCGATCGGCCAGGAGTGCGGCTTCGGCGTCGGTGAGATCACGGTGATCCGAGAGGACGAACACCGGATCCGTCGGGACGGGCGCGTCGTTCGCGGGGTCGCCGTCCTCGTGGAGTTGGACGAGCTGTCCCTCGTCTGCGATCCGGTCGAGCGTCGCCGCCAGTCCCATCCGATAGACGGCGACGCCGGGTGAGGGTTCGGCGGGCTGGTGTCCGATCGCGTCCTCACGAGCAGCGAGCGCCGATCGGACGAGCGCGGCGATCGACCGCTCGTCTGGATGGAGGTTCCTGACCGTCGCGCCGTCGACGCTGACGGTCACGTCGTCGATGACGAGGTGGGCGCGCGTGTCCTCGCGGATGCCGTGACTCTCAAGCAGTGCGGCGTTGAGCGCGCGAGCGAGCAGGTCCATCCGTCCCGCCTCGCTGGCGAGCGCGTCCAGCGGGAAGTCCGCAGTCGCGGGCGCGTCGTGGGCGACGAGGAGAAACTGGCGCATACCCGATCGAACCGTCCGAAGCGCTTTTTCGTTGTCGATCCGGGGGCGCTGCTTGCCGGCGACGGCCCCGTTCGGCCGCGCCCCCATCTCATGGTGGTAGCTGTGACGTTTCGCACCGTTTCCGAATGCAGTGATACAGTAGCAGTTGTACGAAGTATGGCAGAGAGAGCAGTACACGGTGGAGGGCGCGAGTTTTGCAGACCGATTCTATCAGACTACTGATACCACTCGTCACGAAGGACGGCGTACACGTCTCTATCGACATGTTCGCCGCCAAGGAACGCATCGTCACGTTTCGTTCCCTCATGGACGAACCCGAGTTTCTCTACGACGTGTATTGAAGCAGTGTTGGGCGTCGCGATGGTCGCCGAGATTCGATGGAGACGAAGTTCGTTGAAGCCGTATGAGACAAGCAGACGGACAGCCTCAGTAGCATACCCGTTTCCCTGGTGATCAGGATGAATCCAGTAGCCGAGGTTGGCCCATCCACGACGTTCGTCGATCGGTGCAAGTGAAACATCTCCGAGTCGCTCGTCGTCACAGACCAGTAACTGGATGAAATCGCCGCTGGAGATGGATTCGAATAGTTCCTCATTGTATCGTCGGCGGTTGTACGGTATGTCAGCCCCCGCGTACTGGCGCACTGCGGGGGTGTTCATCCCTACTTGGAGAAAGTCGATGTCCTCTTGCTCGATCGTTCGAAGATTGATGCGGTCGCCTTCGATGAAAACTGGTCCTGGCATACGTGAACCTATGAACGCACTCGCATGTAACTTCCAGTCGTGCTGTGTGGCATCTCCATATGCACAGTCGATAATCGACACCCGTTACCCGACCGGAGGTAGTATTCCTCCGATCGGCTCCGTCGATCTCTGTGGCTGTAACGCGCGTATCTCACACCTCGTTCCGAATCCTGAGGGATGGAGTTGGTCAGTCCACGTTTGGTTGACGGTCGGCACGGCAACTGACCGTATATGTCGGCTATAGGTTCGTGAAGATTTTCGCCACCCGCAGGTGGCGACATACGTGCGAAACGTTATAGCCGACAGTATTAGCCGCCCGGTCTTCTAAACGTATAGCTCACAGTGTCCGATTCAACGGTCAGCGTGCCTGAATCGTGATCCACGACGACGGCGGTCGTTTCGTCATGCGTAAAGTCGTGAAGTGGCATCCCCGTCGTGACCACCCCGTCTTGCGATACCTCGATTTTTGCTGATCCGAAGTCAATGTGAATGCGATCATCGTCAACGGTCACGTCACCCGATCGACCGAATCGACGCAGGTGTTCAGTGAGTGTTTCCCACTCGTTGAGAGATACTCGTTGTGACACGCGTGCTCTAGTTATAATTCGCCAACAAGATAAACGGTTGGGAGCGGCATACAGCCACACATTCGAGCGATCCCGAACCACGAGAGCAAAGAAGCATGCCAAGTGGCTCGATCCCGAGGCAATTCACGGACGCATCGGGCCAGCATCACCGCGAGATCGCCCGAATGGTCACCGCCTTCAGTGACGCGACGACAGGATCGCCGGGCTCCAGATCGAGCAGTTCGACGCTCCGGCAAGTCACGAGCGCGGTCAGCGGCCGCTCGGCACCGACGTCGACGGCGACTGTCGCGACCGCCTCGCCCGAGTCGATGTCGATCACGGTCCCCGAAAGGCGGTTGCGGGCGCTGGTCTCCGCGGCAACTGGGGCCGCATCCGGCGACTGGAGTGTCACCGCGTCCGCCCGGATCGACACCTGCACGTCTTCAGCACCTGCCTCGACCAGTGCCCTGAGTTCGCCCGCGCCGGTCTCGACGATGCCGAGTTCGCCCGTCCGCTCGACGACACGCCCCACAAGCACCGTCTCGTCGGTCTCGGCGACGCCCGAGT
Organism: Halapricum sp.; assembly: GCA_048623335.1. Lineage (GTDB taxonomy): Archaea > Halobacteriota > Halobacteria > Halobacteriales > Haloarculaceae > Halapricum. Next base: position 9,713 of record JBMCBU010000031.1, on the reverse strand, counting down.
ACTCCGCGCGCAGGCGATCGAACCGCGCCAGCAGCGTCTCCGCTAGCTCTGTCAGCTGACTGCCGCCGCCGCTGGCCCCACCGCGCTGGCGGTCGAGTAGTGGGCCGAACGCCTCCTCGAGCGTCGTGAGTCGTTTGTGTGCACGGGAATACGACCGCCCCAGCGACTCAGCGGCAGCGTTCAGCGATCCGGCTTCGGCGACTTTCCGGAGCAGTTCCGCGTCCCTGCCCTCGAAGGCGACTCCCTCGGCATACAGCCGCGCCTCGAAGTCCGCGCTCGGCGGCTCGTCGCCGTAACGATTCATGGCTAGGGGTTCGCCGGATTCCCCATAACGGTTATGTTCGGATCGGTGAAACCCCGATATGTCTATGGCGAAACAACGGTCGCGGCGGGCGTTTCTCGGCGCAGTCGGCGCGGGTGGGCTGGTCGGCCTCGCGGGCTGTCTGGGGGGCGAGGAGACCGTCACCGTGCTGTCCGCCGGGAGCCTCGCGACCACGTTCGAAGACCACGTCGGGCCCGCCTTCGAGTCGGAGACAGCGTACACGCTCGAGGGCGAGTATCACGGCTCGAACGCCGTCATGGAAATGGTCGAAGACGGGACTCGCAACCCGGACGTGGTCGTCAGCGCTGACGCGACCCTGCTGCGCGACCGACTCGTCGGCGCACACACCGACTGGGACCTGGCGTTCGCGAGCAACGAACTCGGCCTGAGTTACGACCCGTCGACAGATTTCGGCGAGAGGCTGAAAGCGGGCCAGCCGTGGTACGAGTTGCTTGCCGACGCCGCGGCCGAAACCGTCGCGATCAGCGATCCGGAACTCGACCCCCTCGGGTATCGCGCCTGGCAGGCGTTCGGCCTGGCCGAGCGAGAACACGACCTCGACGGATTCAGGGAGACAGTCTGGGATCTCGTCGCCGTCGAATCCGAGGAACCCCAATTACTGGCCGGCGTCGAGGGCGGCTCACGCGCTGGTGCGGTCGTTTACCACAACATGGCTGTCGATCACGACCTACCCTTCCAGGCGTTCCCGCCCGAATACAATTTCGCCGAGCCGACTCTGGCAGATCACTACGCGAGTGCCAGTTACACGCTCGAGGACGGTACTGAACTCGAGGGACGGGCGATCCTCTACAACGCGACGGTCCCCGATCGGGCAGAGATGCCGGACGCCGGGCAAGAACTCGTGGCGTTCCTCGCCGAGAATCCCGGACTGCTAGAAGACGCCGGACTGGCCGTGCCCGACAGTCTGCCGCGAGTAACCGGTACGCCGCCGGAGGGGATGCCGGCATGAGCCGCCACGTCGAACGGGTACGGTGGGACAGGACGCCCTCGACACTGTTCGTCCCGGCACTGCTCGGTGGCGTGTTGATCGCGTACATCGGTGTCCCGTTCGTGACGTTTCTCCTTCGAACGAGCCACGCTGACGTCCTTGCTGGGCTTTCCGAACCGGGTGCACGGGCCGCGATCCGACACTCGTTGTTGACGGCGACGACCGCGACGGTCGTCTCGACCGGACTCGGCGTGCCCTTAGCGTACGTGCTCGCCCGTCGGTCGTTTCCCGGCAAGCGGCTGCTGGAGGGGGTTGTCGTGCTACCGCTGGTCCTCCCGCCGGTCGTGGCCGGCGCGATGATCCTGACGGCCGTCGGGCGGTTCACACCGCTGGGGTCGGCGATCGCTTCCACCGGTATCGAGCCGACGGGGAGTCTCCTCGGGATCGTCCTCGCCCAGACGTTCGTCGCCGCGCCGTTCGTGGTCGTGACCGCCCGGGCCGGCTTCGCGGCCGTCGACGAGCGCCTGGAGCGCGCGTCGCGATCGCTAGGATATACCTCACTTGAGACGTTCCGGTACATCGCGTTGCCGCTGGCACGCGGGGCCGTGCTGGCGGGCGTGACGTTGACGTTCGCCCGTGCAATGGGTGAGTTCGGCGCGACGTACATGGTCGCCTCGAACCCCCGGACGATGCCGACGTACATCTGGGTCGAGTTCGTCAAGGGTGGGCTCGACGGGACGGTCCCGGTGGCACTGGCGCTGCTCGCGGTCACGCTGGCGGTCCTCGCCGTCGTCCAGCGGGCCGGCCGCGTTCCGGCGGTGATCGACCGATGAGGCTCGAAGTGGACGGTCTGACCCATCGATATGGAGACGACCGGGTACTCGAAGACGTCTCCTTCGGAATCGACGCCGGCGAGGTCGTCGGGCTGCTCGGGCCGAGCGGCTGTGGCAAGACAACGACTGTCCAGGTGATCGCCGGCCACGTCAGTCCCACCAGGGGAGAGGTCCGTCTCCGCGGTCAGGACGTCACCACGGATCCGCCCGAAACGCGAGACGTCGGCATCGTCTTCCAGGAGTCGACGCTGTTTCCTCACATGACGGTCGGTGAGAACGTCGCGTACGGGCTCCGGCCGACAGGAATGGAAGCCGACGAGCGCGCGGCGACAGTCGAGCGATATCTCGAGCTCGTTTCGCTGTCGGACCAGCGAGAGGCGAGGCCGGCGGAGCTGTCCGGCGGGCAGAAACGGCGCGTGGAACTCGCGCGGGCGCTGGCTCCACAGCCGGAGGTCCTGTTGCTCGACGAACCACTGTCGGCGCTCGACCGGGGATTGCGTGACCGGCTACGCGAGGAAATCGCACGGATCCAGCGCGAGACGGGCGTGACGACGCTGTATGTCACGCACGACCAGGAGACGGCGATGGCTCTGTCCGACCGGCTCGTCGTCATGAACGACGGCGAAGTCGCTGGTGTCGGACGGCCACGCGAGCTGTACGAATCCCCACCGACGCCGTTCGTGGCCTCGTTTCTCGGTCGATCGAGTCAGGTACCCGTCACTCCGCCCGGCGAACCAGGACTCACGCTCGATGCGCACGCGCTGGCCGATGGCTGGAGTGGTCACCGAAGACCGGCCGACGACCAGCCGGAACTGGCCGGCGACGGCGGTGATCTCCCCGAGGAGGGGGTCACATGTCTCGTCCGGCCGGAAGACGTGGAGTTCGCCACCCACGAGGGCACCGAGGATGCACATACGCTGCGGGGCGTCGTCGATCGCGTCACCGATCTCGGCACGCACTACGAGGCGCGCGTCACTCTCGACGCCGGTCGTGACCTCACGGTCGAGACACGGACCCGCCCGCCCGAGGCGGGCGAGCGTGTGGTCGCGGCGATCGACCGGGACGACCTCATGGTTTTCGAGCAGTGATCGTCGGTGCCGGCGACTCGTCCGCCGATCGATCCTCGTGGCTTAGGCCCGACTACCGATCAATCGTCCGAACCGGCGGCCTGCGGGCTCGCGTTCGCTCGATAGCCAACGTCCGTACCGACGGTGAAAACGGAGAGTCGCTCGTCGAGTCCGGCTGCGTCGGCCGACAGTTCCTGGACGGCGTCGGTGACGGTCGCGATGGTCGCCGTCTGCTGCTGGGCGGCGGCCGCGGCGTCCTCGGCCTCCGCGGCAGTCTGTTCGCTGATCGAGGCCACGTCGTCGACGAGGTCGACCACCTCCGTCGCGGTGCTGGCCTGGTCGTCAGTCGCGTCGCTGATCTCCTGTAAGCCGCTGTCGATCTCCTCGACGAGCGAGACGATCTCCTCGAAGTCCTCGACGGCACCCTCGACAGAGCCGACCGTTTCGTCGACCTGTTCGGTCATCGCCTCGACGTCGTCGACGGTCGTTTCGGAGGTCGTCTGGACGGTCTCGATCCGCTCGGAGATATCACCCGCCGCGTCGGCGGTCTCCTCGGCGAGACTCTTGATCTCCTCGGCGACGACGCCGAATCCCTCGCCGGCCTCCCCGGCGCGGGCCGCCTCGATGGAGGCGTTGAGCGCGAGCATGTTCGTCTCGGCGGCGATCTCGTCGATAAAGGAGACGATCTCGTCGATCTCCCGAACTTCGTCGGCCAGTCGCCCGACAGCCGTCGCCGTCTCGTCGATCCGCGTCTCCAACGCGTGCAGTTCCGCAACTGCCTCCCCGGCGGCGGCCTGCCCGGACTGGCCGCGCTGGGCGGCCGTGCTGGCCGTCTCGGCGACCTCGTCGGCGGAGGCAGCGATCTCTTCGACGGTCGCCGAGAGGTCGTTCATCGCCTCCGAGACCGTCCGGAGCTGGTCGGTCTGATCGGTGGCCCCGTCGCTGATCTCCTGGACGGAACGGGCGACTTCGTCGCTCGCGTCACTGATCTCCTGGACGCTGGCGTCGACCCCGTCACTCGCATCGTCGACGCTGCCCGCGAACGCGATGACTTCCGCGAGGGTCTCGGCAAGCGTCGTGACGAGTGCGTTGTAGTTGTCGATCACGTCTCCGTAGGCGTCGTCTTCGAGGGCGACGTCACCTTCGTCGATCGTCGCAGTCAGATCGCCGTCGCGTGCGCGTTCCGCCGCTTGCCCGAAGGCTGCGACCAACTCGTCGAGTCGGTTCGAGCGACGGTCGAGACGGTCGGTCATCTCCTTGAGTTCCCGGGTGTATTCGGTCAGACTCTCGTTCATCTCCCGCAGGGCGACACCGAACTCCCCAGGCACGTCCCGTTCGAGGATTTCGGCGTCGAACTCCTGTCGTGCCAGCGCGTCGGCCTGCTCCGCGACGACGTTTAGATACGCCTGCATCTCGACGAACTCGTCGGTCAGCGCACCGAGTTCGTCGTCCTGGTCGATCCGCTCGACGTCCGTCGAGAAGTCGCCCCCGGCGATCGAGCTCGCGTGGGCTTCGAGGCGCTCGATCGGCTCGATCATGTCCCAGCGCGTGATGATGACCGTGTTGACGAACGCCACGACGGCGACGCCCAGCAGGAGGACAGTCAGGCCGATCTGGACCAACCCACCGAGAAACAGCGAGACGAGCACCAGCGTTACCGAGATCGAAAACTGGATTACGACCGCGGCCAGTACCTTCCGCTCGACCGACTGTGTGACCCCGATCTGGTCCATCATCCACCAGAGAGTGTCTGTATACAGGTCGACGAAGGCTGATCTCATGTTCGGAACTATCGAGGCACCTCAATAGGTATATCCCCCCGTTTTCAAGAATTGAAAACCAGAACGGCGGCCGTCTAACCGACTGGTATTATTGATCAAGATAGATATATACAACCTTATTTGGATTTAATAGTCCCTTTCTCCTTGTAGAACACCCTCTTATTCCTGCAGTCGTCATGGAGTACCACATGACGCAAGGTAGCACACCCAGCACGCAGGGCGAACACTGCTGTGGGCTGGATGACGCACGCTCGAACTGTGGCGTCGGCGTCGTCATGGATCTCGACGACGGCGGCGGCGCGTGGGTCGTATCGGATGCTCTGGAGCTGCTCGAAAACCTGGAACATCGCGGGACGACCGGCGCGGAGGAGAATACCGGAGACGGAGCCGGGATCAAACTCCAGATCCCGCACACCTTTTTCGCCGACGAAGTGGCGACAGCGCTGCCGGAACCCGGCGCGTATGCGGTCGGAACGATCTTCTTTCCGGAGGCGGACGAACGGCGCGAACGCTTACAGACCGTCGTCGAGGAACAGCTCGCCGGCGAAGGGCTGGACGTGCTCGCCTGGCGGTCGGTCCCGACGGACAACGGCGGCCTCGGCGAGACGGCACTGGAGAGCGAACCGGACGTCTGGCAGGTCTTCGTCGAATCGGCGACGGGACAGACCGGCGACGCCTTTGGCCGGCAGCTGTACGTCGGCCGTCGCGTCCTGGAAAACCACGTCAGAGAGGCCGACCTCTCCGGGAGCGATCGTTTCTACGTCGTCTCGCTCGATCACGAGACCGTCGATTACAAGGGCCTGTTGAAGGCCGGACAGTTGTCGGACTACTATCCGGATCTAACCGACGAACGCGTCGAGTCGACGTTCGCGATGGTCCACGCCCGGTTCTCGACGAACACGCTCGGGGCCTGGCATCTCGCTCACCCCTACCGTCGGATCGTTCACAACGGCGAGTTCAACACCATCCGGGGCAACATCAACTGGATGCGTGCCCGCGAGAACGACCTCGCGACTGATGTTTTCGACGATGTCGCTTCAGACGACGGGGAATCGGCTATCGAGAAGATCAGGCCGATCATCGACGATCCCGGCCAGTCGGACACGGCAAGCGTCGACAACGCCCTGGAGTTGCTGTTGCAGGCGGGCCGAGACCTCCCACACGCACTCCGGATGCTGATCCCCGAGGCCTGGCGCCACGAGGACAACGACCTCTCCGAGGCGCGTCGCGACTTTTATGACTACCACGCGTCGCTCGTCGAACCCTGGGACGGGCCGGCGCTCGTGGCCGCGACCGACGGGAAACGGGTCGGGGCCGTGCTGGACCGCAACGGACTCCGGCCCGCTCGCTACGACGTGCTGGAAGACGACACGCTGGTGATGGCCAGTGAGGCCGGGGCGCTCGACTACGAGCCCGAGGAGATCCGCGAGCGCGGACGACTCCAGCCCGGCCAGTGTTTCCTGGCCGATCCCGAGGAGGGACGGGTCGTTCCCGACGAGGAGGTCTTCGAGGACCTCGTCGACGAGCAGTACGGCGAGTGGGTCGAGAAAGAACAGGTCCGGCTCTCCGGGATCGCCGACGCCGGGTACGACACGGGCCACGAGATCGACGGGCTTCGCGACCACCAGGCGCTGTTCGGCTACACGTACGACGAGGTCGACCACCTGCTCGAACCGATGGCCGAGACCGGCAAGGACCCCGTCGGATCGATGGGCGACGACACGCCGCTTTCGGTGCTCGCCGAGCACAACCGGCCGCTGACCAGCTACTTCAAACAGTTGTTCGCACAGGTGACGAACCCGCCGCTGGATTACATCCGCGAGGAGATCGTCACGTCCCTGGAGACCCGCATCGGCAACCAACGCAACCTGCTGGCGGAGACGCCGGACCATGCCCGCCAACTGGTCGCGGACTCGCCGATCCTCACCGACGCCGAGACGGCCGCGATCAAATCCCTCGACGCGGAGGGGCTCTCGTCTCGGGTACTCGATGCCACCTTCGATCCCGACGGCGACCTCGAAACGGCGGTCGAGGACCTCCGGGACGCCGCGAGTGAAGCGGCACGGTCCGGGACGGACGTGCTCGTCCTCTCGGATACGGCTGCCGGAGCCGATCGACTGCCGATCCCGAGCCTGCTCGCGGTCGGCGGCGTCCACCACCACCTCGTGCGCAACGGGCTTCGCAACCGCGTCGGACTGGTCGTCGAGTCGGCCGACCCCAGAACGGTCCACCAGCACGCGACGCTGGTCGGCTACGGTGCGGACGCGATCAACCCGTACCTGGCCTACCAGACCATCGAGGATCTGGTCGCGGGACCGGACGGGGCCGACCGCCGTGAAGCGATCGAAGCATACGTCACCGCCCTGGAGGACGGCCTGCTGAAGACGATGGCCAAGATGGGTATCTCGACGCTAGAGAGCTACCAGGGCGCACAGATCTTCGAGGCCGTCGGCCTCGCCTCGGACTTCGTGGCCGAGTACTTCGAGGGGACGACCACCCGAACCGAGGGGATCGGGGTCGACGAACTAGAAGCGGACCTCCGAGAGCGGTTCGCGGCTGCCTTCGAGGACGAGACCGACATCGAGCGCCAGGGCGAGTTCGAGTTTCGATCGGGCGGGATCCACCACCAGTGGAACCCCGCGACGACAGGGACGCTCCAGCAGGCGGTTCGCACGGGCGACTACGAGACCTACCGGGAGTTCGCTGGCGAAATCAACGAACAGGACGAGACGCTTCAGACCTTGCGCGGGTTGCTGGAGTTCGACACCGACGCCCGCGAGTCGATCCCACTCGAGGACGTCGAACCCGTCGAAGATATCGTCACCCGCTTCGAGACGGCGGCGATGTCGCTGGGCTCGCTCTCGCCGGAGGCCCACGAGAACCTCGCGAAGGCGATGAACCGCATCGGCGCCCACTCCAACACCGGCGAGGGTGGCGAACCGCCCGAACGGTTCCACACTGAAACGGAATCGAAGACCAAGCAGGTCGCCTCCGGGCGCTTCGGCGTCACCTCGTCGTACCTCGCTTCGGCCGAGGAACTCCAGATCAAGATGGCCCAGGGTTCGAAACCCGGCGAGGGCGGCCACCTCCCGGGCAAGAAGGTCAACGAGATGATCGCGGAGGTCCGCCACGCGACGCCGGGCGTCGGACTCATCTCGCCGCCGCCGCTGCACGACATCTACTCCATCGAGGACCTCAAGCAGCTGATCCACGACCTCAAGGCGAGCAACCCCGAGGCGGACGTCAACGTCAAGCTCGTCGCCGAGGACGGTATCGGGACGATCGCCGCCGGCGTCGCGAAGGCCAACGCCGACGTGGTCCACATCTCGGGTCGCTCCGGTGGCACCGGTGCCTCGCCGAAAACATCGATCAAGAGCGCGGGCCTGCCCTGGGAACTGGGCCTCGCGGAGGCGAATCGCATGCTCCGGGCGACTGGTCTACGCTCGCGGATCAAAGTCACGACCGACGGCGGACTCAAGACCGGCCGAGACGTGGCCGTCGCCGCACTGTTGGGCGCGGAGGGCTACGTCTTCGGAACAGCGCCGCTTGTCACGGAGGGGTGTGTGATGGCCCGTCAGTGCCACCAGAACACCTGTCCGGTCGGCGTGGCCACCCAGAAGGAAAAGCTCCGCGAGCGCTTCCCCGGCGAACCCGAACACGTCATCAACTACATGACGTTCGTCGCCCAGGAACTCCGGGAGATCATGGCCGAACTCGGCTTCGCAGAGCTAGACGAGATGATCGGTCGCGTCGAGTTGCTCTCCCAGCGTGGGGACGTCGAGCACCCGAAAGCGCGGCTTCTGGATCTCTCGGCGGTCACCGAACCCCCAGTCGGCGACGACCGGATCAAGACCCGCGACCAGACCCACGACGTCGATGACCAGCTCGACTGGGAGCTACTCGATGCGATCGGAGACTCGATCGAGACGGGCGATCCGGTGGCACTTGCGGAGACGATCGACAACGTCGATCGGGGGGTCGGAGCGACGGTCTCGAACCGCGTTTCCCAGGCGCACGGCCCGGACGGGTTGCCCGACGACACGATCCAGCTCGACTTCGACGGGACCGCCGGACAGAGTTTCGGCGCGTTCCTCGCCAGTGGGGTGACGATTCGCCTGGCTGGGACCGGCAACGACTACGTCGGCAAGGGCCTCTCGGGCGGGAAGCTGATCGTCGATACGCCGGACGGTGCGGCGTACGATCCCGCCGAGAACGTCGTGGTCGGGAACGTCGCGTTGTACGGTGCGACCGGCGGCGAGATGTACGTCAACGGACAGGCCGGCGAACGGTTCGCCGTCCGCAACTCCGGGGTTACGGGTGTCGTCGAGGGTGTCGGTGATCACGGCTGTGAGTACATGACTGGTGGCGCGATCGCCGTGCTCGGTTCGACCGGGAAGAACTTCGCTGCCGGGATGAGCGGTGGCATCGCGTACGTTTACGACCCGAATGGAGAGCTCGCCGATCGGGCGAACACGGAGTTGGTCTCTCTGTCCGACAAGCTGGATCCGGCCGACCGACGCTTGCTCCGACGGCTCGTCGAAAACCACGCCGAATACACCGACTCCGCGCGTGCGCGGGAACTGCTTGCCAACTGGGAATCGGGTCTCGAAGGGTTCGTCCGTGTGCTGCCTGATGCCTACGCCGAAGCGATCGAACAGCGCCCAGGTGACGACATCCGGACCGATCTGCCAGCGCCGGCGACTGCCGGCACCGATCCCGGTTCGGGCAACTTCCCGGCCTCGACCGACGACTGACGACACC
>JBMCBU010000030.1:0-13794 GCA_048623335.1 Halapricum sp. | reverse complement strand
CCACTTTCTGCTCGGCTCTCTGTTCGACCGTTTCGTCGACTTTCTGCTCGACCGTCTCGTCGACTTTCTGCTCGGCTCTCTGTTCGACGGTCTCGTCCACTTTCTGTTCGGCCTTCTGTTCGACAGTCTCGTCGACTTTCTGTTCGACAGTCTCGTCGACTTTCTGTTCGACCGTCTCGTCCACTTTCTGCTCGGCTCTCTGTTCGACCGTTTCGTCGACTTTCTGCTCGACCGTTTCGTCGACTTTCTGTTCGGCCTTCTCTTCGACCGTTTCGTCGACTTTCTGCTCGACTGTCTCTTCGACTTTCTGTTCGGCCTTCTGTTCGACCGTCTCGTCGACTTTCTGCTCGGCTTTCTGTTCGACCGTTTTGGAGACGGCGTCCTCTACCGACTGTTCGACGGTTTCGCCGACTTTCTGCTCGACCGTCTCGTCGACGGCCGCTTCGACTGACTGCTCGACAGTGTCGCCGACTGTTTCGTCGACCCGCTGTTCGACACTTTTCCCCATGGACTCGTCGACGGCTGCGTCAACGGACCGTGTGACGGTTTCCCCGACTGCTTTGTCGACTTGCTGTTCGACTGTTTTGCCGACGGCTTCGTCCATTTGCTTCTCGACGCTCTCGCCGACGGTGTCGTCGACGGTTTCCTGGACGGTCTCTTTGACCGCCGTCGTCATCCAGTCGGGGTCGAACCGGGCCATCTTCCAGACGACGTGAACGATATAAGACACCAGCACGCCGAACCCGAACGCCAACCCGACGATGTCCTCGACGACCAGGATCAACCCGACCGAGAAAGCAATCAACAGCCCGTAGGTCAGATCGATCAACGAGTCGACGCGGCTGGGATTCATACGACCACCTGACGAGCGTGAACCCGTGTCGCATTCGCTCTCGGACGACGCGTAGAAGTCATATCTCGACTGAAGAATTGACCGCTCAAGTAGCTTGTCACTCCGAAATCGGAGACGTCACGCCAATCCCAGGAGGGCGGTTTCGCTCGGACCGACAGGCGTGGACTACCGAACCCGATACGGATCACCGCCAGGGATGAACCGACCGAGATCGACTTCCTGGCGGTAATCGCGCTCCTGGAGGGTGCTCAGCGCGTCGATCAGTGCCCGTTCGTCGGCGTCGGTCCAGTCGTGAGGGTCCTTGATGGGATAGATCAGCCAGCCGGCACCCTGCACCTCGCTGGCGTGAAGGGCGCTCATATCCACCTCACCGTTGCGCGCCGAGTAGTTCGTGAGGACGTACTCCGTCGCCCGCCGGCCGACCGGAAGGAGGACGTGTGCGGTGATCGCACGCAACTCCGAGTCGAAAAACCGCTCCAGATCGGCGTAGTCGGCTTCGGTCGGTTTGTCCGGGTGAATACACATGTAGAGATACGAAAAGTACGTCTGTCCGACAGACGGTGGTGCCCCCGTCGAGTTGAGCAATCCGGCTTCGAGAAGTGCACCCTGAAGGCGTTCGCTCGCTGCGGTGCCGGTGAACGGAATCCCGGTATCTCCACCGCCGTGGACGCCCGGATGATCCCCGATGACGTGGAAGTGCGCGTTCGCGTCGCCGTACCCCGGGACGAACTCGCGGCAATCGGGTTCCATACCGAACGGATTCGACTGCCGGTGTGTGACGTTCTTCACGCTGTTCTCAACGCGCCAGAGCGAAAAAACTCCGGCGGTCTCTCCCGCTCGTTCCCGAACGATAGTGTGTGATTCGAACCGACCTCCCCCGTCCCCACGCTGACATCGGCCAGCAAGCAACCGACTGTGTGACGGGCGCTCGTGCTTGTGTTCAATCGGTACAATTCTATAGCTGGATGACGCAAGAGTTATTAAACTCAATAACGAATTTAGTAATAGGTATGGCACACATCCACCTTCCCGAAGGGGCGATTCCGCTGTGGGCCGTCGGCTTGTGGTCGACGCTCGCGGCGGTCGTCCTCGCGATCGCGGTGTATCGGCTCCGCCGGGACGGACTGGACCCGCGACACGTCGCGCTCGGCGGGATGGTCGCCGCGGCGAGTTTCGCGGTCTTTCAAGTCAACGTCCCCGTGCTGGGCGGCGTCCACCTGTCGTTGAGCGCGCTCGTCGGGATCCTCGTCGGCCCGGCGCTGGGCGCGATCGTGATGTTCGTCGTGAACGTCCTCTCGGCGATGCTCGGCCACGGTGCGTGGGGCTTCCTCGGCGCGAACACGCTCGTCGGCGTCGTCGAAGTCGCCGGCGCGTACTACGCCTTCCAGTGGCTCCGGGGATCCGAGTGGAGTCACTTTCCGGCGGCGGCGCTCGCCACGGTCGGCGGGCTCACAGCCGGTTCGATCCTGATGGGTGCGATTCCGCTGGTGAGTGGGATCACGGGCGTCGACATCACTGGCTCCGACCTCGGAGTGTACATGCTCGGACTCGTCGCGGTCAACCTCGCAGTCGGCGTCATCGAGGGCGTTGTGACCGGCTCGGTCGTCGCCTACATCGCGTCGATCCGGCCCGATCTGCTCGGCGAGCGAGCGCCAGCTACCGGACCGGAGGTGACCGGATCGTGAAACGAACCTACCAGTATCTGCTCACCGTCGCCGTGCTTGCGATCGCGTTCGGTGTCGGCTACCTGGGCTTTGTGGCTACCGGCGGTGCGATCCCGTGGGGCGAGCGTTTCGCGTCGATCGTCTCGGGCGGCGCGTCGGGCGGTGACGGCGGGCTCTTCCAGTTCGGCCGCGGCGGACTCGGTGGATTCGTCCTCGCCGGGCCGCTACGAGACAGTGTCGGCCAGTTCCTCGCCGTCGCCGGTCTGTTGGCCACGGGAAGCGTCGCGCTGTACTGGTACAGCAAGCACACCGACGAGTCATCGGGAGGCAACAACTAGATGAGCGACCTGTCGAGTCACGTTCCCGATCCGCGATTGTTGACGACCTACGCCGAACACAGCAACGGCCCTTTCCACCGCATCAACGCCTGGACGAAGGTGGCCGTGCTCGCGTTGTTGGTCGTCGCCGTCACGATCGCGGATGGCCTGGCGACGGTACTGGGCATCTACCTGGCTGTCCTCGCGGGATACGCCTACGCCGGCCTTCCCGTCAGGAAACTCCTGGCGTGGTACACGCTTCCCGTGATCTTCGTGGCGGCGATCGCCGGGCCGCTGGCGTTCGGAATCGGCGGGACGCCGATGGTCGAACTCGGCCCAGTGTCGATCACCTGGGAGGGGGCCGGGACCTTCGCGACGCTACTCGGTCGAGGGGTGACGGTCGTGACCTACTCGCTCGCGGTGTGGATGACCACGCCCTACGCCTCGATCGCGCACGTCCTCGGGCGGTCGCTCCCTTCGCCGATCGACCAGGTCGCGCTGTTCGCCTACCGGTTCACCTTCGTCATCCTCGAAGTCGTCGAGGACCTGCTGGCCGGGATTCACTCCCGTGGCGGGAGTATCCAATCGGACTTCTGGGCGAACCGCTCGCTGTACGGCCGGATCTTCGGCCACACGTTCATCCGGGCCATCGAGCGATCGGAGACGCTGTTGAAATCGATGAACGCCCGCGGCTATCACGGCGATCTCGCGGTGTACGGCCACGTCGATCGACCGCCTGCCCGCGAGTTACTCGCAGTCGGGGCGTTCGCCCTCGGGGTCGCCGTCTACGCCGTGACTGTCGCCTACGGGGTGATGCCATGAGCCACGACACCAATACGACCAGTCACAACAGCGAATGTACCCACAGACATCCGATGGAGTTCGACGAGGAACCGCTGGTCGCCCTTCACTGCCTGTCACACACCTACCCGGATGGAACCCACAGCGTCCACGACGTGAGTTTCGCGGTCTTCGAAGACGAGACCGTCGGACTGATCGGCGCGAACGGTGCGGGCAAGTCGACGCTGATGGAGCATCTCAACGGACTGCTGGAAGTGCAGGAGGGCGAACTCAGAGTCGCCGGCGAGTTGATCACCGACGAGAACGTCGAACTCGCTCGCCGGGAGGTCGGATTCGTCTTCCAGGACGCCGACGCTCAGATCGTCGCGCCGACGGTCATCGACGACGTGATGTTCGGCCCGCTGAACTACGGTGCGAGCCAGCAGGAAGCACGCGAGCGGGCCCGGCACGCGCTGGCTCGACTCGACGCCGAGAATCTCGTCGACCGCGTGCCCCATCATCTCAGCGGCGGCGAGAAGCGTCTGGTCGCGATCGCGGGCGTCCTCGCGATGGACCCGAGCGTGATCGTCATGGACGAACCGCTGGCGGGCCTCGACCCGGCACGCGAACAACGGGTCCGTGAGGTCATCGAGGAACTGCAGGCCGACGGGATCAGCCTCGTCGTGGCGACCCACGACGTCGATTTCGCGGCTGCAGTCTCCGATCGTCTCGTCGCGATGGACGACGGTGACATCGTCGGCGAGGGCTCGCCGGAGGCTGTCTTCTATGACGACGCGTTGCTCGACCGCGCGAACCTGGAGCCACCCACTGCCGTCCGAGTAGCGCGCGAACTCGGCATCGAGCAGGCCCGGCCCGTCACCGAAGACGAACTCGTCGAGACGCTATCCAGCCGCCAAGCAGTTCCGAGCGACTGACGCCACTCGCCGTCCGACGGGCGACCTCTATCGCCGCGAGACGACCATCTCGTTCGATGTCTCCAGGCTGGCGGGCAAGTCGGTCTCGCCCATCAGGTACTCGTCGATGTGGCAGGCGGCGTCGCGACCGTCGCCGATCGCCCAGACGATCAGCGATGGGCCGAAGTTGGCGTCACCCGCGGCGAAGATCCCGTCGACGCTCGTCTGGTGGTCCTCGGTCTCGAACGTACCGTCCTCTGTCATCTCGAGATCCAGCGAATCGAACGGAGTCGATTCCGGTCCGGCAAACCCGGCGGCGATCAGGACCATCTCGGCCTCGATTCGCATGTCCTCCTCGACGATCTCTTTCTCCCAGCCGTCTTCCCCCTGTTCCCACTCGACGCGGTGGGCCCGCAGTTCGTCGACGGCCCCGTCGCCGTCGGTGTCGTGTAGCTGCTGGGTGTCGACGCAGTACTCCTCGACGCCTCCTTCCTCCTGTGAGTAGGACTTCTCGTAGGTCTGGGGCTGGTCCGGCCACTGATTGCCCGGTGGGCGCTCTTCCGGAGGTTTGGGCAGCAGTTCGATCTGGACGACCTGTGTCGCGCCCTGTCGGTGGGCCGTGCCGACACAGTCGGCGCCGGTGTCACCGCCGCCGAGGACGACGACGCTCTTACCGTCGGCGTTCATCGCCTCCGGCACAGCCACGCCGCCGCTCTGTCCGGGGTTGGCCCGCGGGAGATACTCCATCGCGTAGTGAATCCCGTCGAGATCGATCCCCTCGATCGGGAGTTCGATCGGCTTCTGTGAGCCGACGGCGATGCATGCCGCGTCGTAGTCTTCTGCCAGTTTCTCGGCGGAGATGTCCTCGCCGACCTCGACGCCACACTCGAAGGTGATGCCCTCCTCGCGGAGCTGGTCGAGTCGCCGGTCGACTTTGGCTTTGCTGAATTTGGCGTCCGGGATGCCATAGCGCATCAGTCCGCCCGGGTGCTCGTCGCGCTCGTAGACCGTGACGTGATGGCCCACGCGGTTGAGTTGCTGGGCAGCGGCCAGGCCCGCAGGTCCCGAACCGACGATGGCGACCTCCTTGTCGGTTCGTTCTTCCGGCGGGTCGGGCTGGATCCAGCCCTCCTCCCAGCCCCGGTCGACGATGGCCCGTTCGATGGACTTGATCGTTACGGGGTCGTCGTTGTACTTGAGTGTACAGGTGTTCTCGCAGGGTGCCGGGCAGTTGTAGCCGGTGAACTCGGGGAAGTTGTTCGTGGCGTGCAACCGCTCGAGAGCTCGCTTCCAGTCGCCCCGGTAGACCAGATCGTTCCAGTCGGGGATGATGTTCCCGATGGGACAGCCGCTCATGCAGGTGGGCGTCCCGCAGGTCATACACCGCTCGCCCTGGGACTTGAGGTGCTGTTCGTCCCACTTCTGCTCCCAGATCTCCTCGAAGTCGTCCTTGCGTTCCTCGGGGGCACGCTTGTGAATCGGTTCGCGCTCGTGTTGCAGGTAACCGTCGGGGTGATCCTCGCTCATCAGTCGTCACCCTCCGTTGGGGATGCGGTGGTCGCTGGCGCTGGCGGCGGCGACACGCGGATGTCCTCGCCCGCTTCCAGACGTTCCCGGACGACCGCCGCGTAGGCGTCGGGCATGACCTTCACGAACTGATCGAGATACGCATCGAAGTTATCGAGTATCTCCTGGCCTTTATCGCTTCCCGTATACCGGACGTGGTTCTCGATCATCCGCTTGATCATCTGGACGTCGCGTTCGTCTTCGACCGCCTCGAGAGAGACCATGTCCATGTTGACGTTTGTCTCGAAGTCGCCGCTTTCGTCGAGGACGTACGCCTCGCCGCCGGACATCCCAGCGCCGAAGTTCTTCCCCGTCTCGCCGAGGACGACGGCGATGCCGCCGGTCATGTACTCACAGCCGTGATCGCCGACGCCCTCGACGACGGTCTTGACCCCGGAGTTGCGCACGGCGAAGCGCTCGCCGGCCTGACCGTTGACGTAGGCCTCGCCGTCGGTCGCGCCGTACAGCGCGACGTTGCCGATCAGGATGTTCTCGTCGGCTTCGTAGCTTGCCTCGGCGGGCGTCTCGACGATCAGCTTCCCGCCGGAGAGCCCCTTGCCACAGTAGTCGTTGGCGTCACCCTCCAGGTGCATCGTGATCCCGCTCGTGAGGAAGGCACCGAAAGACTGCCCGCCGGTCCCCTCGACGTCGATGGTGACGGTGTCCTCGGGGAGACCATCTTCGCCATACTGCTTCGATATCTCCGATGAGAGCATCGCACCCAGCGTGCGGTCCTCGTTGCCGGCACGCAGGTCGACGTGGACGCTCTCGCCGTCTTCGATGGCCGGCTCGGCCGCTTCGAGCAGCTCCTGATCGAGTTTCTCCTCGAGCCCGTGGTTCTGCTCGGTCGTCTGTTGTAGGTCGTCGCCCGCAGGTTGCCAGAGCAGTCCCGAGAGGTCCACGTGCTTGGCCTTGGGATGATCGATGTCTTTCTGTTCGAGCAGATCGACCCGGCCGATGGCCTCCTCGATGGACTCGAAGCCGAGTTCGGCCAGATACTCCCGGACCTCCTGTGCGATGTGACGCATGTAAGTGGCGACGTACTCGGGGTCACCGGGGAACCGCTCGCGCAACTGTTCGTCCTGCGTGGCGACGCCGACCGAACAGGTGTTGTTGTGACACTGTCGCAACATGAGACAGCCACACGTGATGAGGGGTGCCGTCCCGAAGCCGTACTCCTCGGCCCCGAGCAGCGCGCCGATCAGGACGTCGCGGCCGGTCTTCATGCCGCCGTCGACCCGTACCGTGATCCGCGAGCGCAGGCCGTTCTCGACGAGTACCTGCTGGGCCTCGGCCAGCCCGAGCTCCCAGGGCAGGCCGGCGTTCTTGATCGAGGTCTTCGGCGAGGCACCGGTCCCGCCGGCCGCCCCGGAGATGAGCACCGAGTCGGCCTTGGCTTTCGAGACGCCGGCGGCGATGATGCCGACGCCCTTCTCGGAGACGAGCTTGACGTGCACCCCTGCCTCGGGGTTGGAACACTTCAGATCGTGGATGAGCTGGGCGAGGTCCTCGATAGAGTAGATGTCGTGGTGTGGCGGCGGCGAGATCAGCGGCACGCCCGGCGTCGTCGAACGGGTGTCGGCGATGATCTCGTTGACCTTCTCGCCCGGGAGGTGGCCGCCCTCACCGGGCTTTGAGCCCTGGGCCATCTTGATCTCGAGCATCTCGGCGTTGGCGAGATAGTAGCTCGTCACGCCGAACCGACCGGAGGCGACCTGCTTGTTGGCACACTCCCGTTCGGTGCCGAACCGCTCGGTTGGCTCGCCACCCTCGCCGGTCCCTGCGAACCCGCCGACGCGGTTCATCCCCGCTGCGAGCGTCTCGTGGGCCTCCTTGCTCAACGAACCGAAGGACATCGACCCAGTAAAGAAGCGCTGGGTGATCTCCTCGACGGGCTGGACGTCCTCGAGGGGGATAGATTCGCGTTCCTCCGTCCTGAGATCCAGCAAGCCACGAAGGGTCTGGAGGCGTTCCTCCTGCTCGTTGATCATCTCGGCGAACTCCCGGTAGGTCTCGTAGTCGTCGTTCTGGGTGGCGTCCTGGAGGGTGCCGATCGTGCTGGGGTTCCACTGGTGGAACTCGCCGTCGCGTCGCCAGTTGAGTTCGCCACCCTGATCGAGATGGAGCGAACCGCTGATCCGGGTCTCGAAGCCGTACTCGTGGCGTTCGAGCAGGTCGTGCTCCAGTTCCTCGATGCCGATGCCCTCGGTGCGGTTCTCGGTCCCGCGGAAGTATTCCTCGACGAAGTCGCTGTCGAGCCCGACGGCCTCGAAGATCTGGGCCCCCTTGTAGGACTCAAGCGTCGAGATGCCCATCTTGGCCATGACCTTCTGGATGCCGTCCTCGATGGCGTGGCGGTACTGCCCGAGCGCCTCCTCGACGCTCAGGTCGACGATGTCCTCGTGGATGAGGTTCTCGATCGTCTCGTACGCCAGGTACGGCGTCACGGCGTCGGCCCCGTAGCCGACGAGCGTGGCGAAGTGATGGACTGCACAGGGTTGACCGCTCTCGACGACGATTCCCGTGCGCGTGCGAAGGCCCTCGCGAACGAGGTGGTGATGAACGCCCCCCGTCGCCAGCAGGCTCGGAATCGGGACGCGATCCGGTCCCGTGTTCCGATCGGAGAGCACGAGCATCTCGTAGCCGTCTTCGACGGCCTCGGCGGTCGCCTCGCGGATCGCTCCGACAGCGGTCTCCAGGTCTGTGCCCTTCTCGTAGGTGATGTCGATCGTCTTCGCCTCGATGCCGTTCTCGTCGATGGCCGTGACCTTCGCTTGCTGCTCGCGGGTGAGGATCGGTGACTCCAGGTGGAGTTGCCGGCAGTGTTCGGGCGTCTCCCCGAGCAGGTTGCGCTGGTGGCCGACGTGCTGTTCTAGCGACGTGACTGTCTCCTCGCGGATGTAGTCGATCGGGGGGTTCGACACCTGTGCGAACAGTTGCTTGAAGTACGTAAACAGCGTCTTGTTCCGGCTCGACAGGACCGAAAGCGGCGTGTCGTTGCCCATCGCGCCGACGGGATCCTTGCCGTCCTCGGCCATCGGTTCGACGAGGTGCTCGACGTGATCGAGCGTGTAGCCGAACGCCCGCTGGTAGGCCGTGATGTCGTCGTCGACGTAGGTTGGCGTCTCCTCGAGACCGCTATCGAGATCTTCGAGGTGAACCTCGTTCGCTTCGAGCCAGCGGCCGTACTTCTCGTCGGTCAGGCGGTCGAACATCTCCTCGTCGGAGACGATACCGTCCCCGTCGGGGTCGGCGTAGAACAGCTGCCCAGGCTGCAGGCGGTCCTTGTGGACGACGTTGTCCTCTTGGACCTCCAGCGCGCCCGTCTCGCTTGCCATCACCAGGCGGTCGTCCTCGGTGACGACATAGCGACACGGACGGAGACCGTTCCGATCTAACACTGCGCCGACTCTGAACCCGTCCGTGTAGGCGATCAGTGCCGGTCCGTCCCAGGGTTCGTTGATCGTCGAGTGATAGCGGTACCAGTCCTCACGGTCCGGGTCGAGCTGGTCGTCCTGTTCCCACGCTTCGGGAACGAGCATCCGCAGGGCGTGGGGCATCGAACGACCGCCTTCGACGAGCAGTTCGAGGACGTTATCGACGACTGCCGTGTCGCTTTGATCCTCGTCAGTGATCGGCGTGAGTTTCTCGATCTCCGCACCGAAGTTCGGACTCTCCAGGTCCGACTCGCGGGCACGCATCCAGTTGAGATTCCCCCGAAGCGTGTTGATCTCGCCGTTGTGGATGATGTTCCGGTAGGGGTGAGCGAGTTCCCACGCACCGAGCGTGTTCGTCGAGAACCGCGAGTGGACAAAGGCCAGCCGCGAGACGACCCGTTCGTCCGAGAGGTCAGGGTAATACTCCCGAACCTGTGCGTTGGTGAGCAATCCCTTGTAGACTGTCTTGCGGCGATCGAGAGAACAGATGTAGAATCGGTCGCTACCGGTCGGCTCGTCGGCCTCGACGCGGTTCTCGATGACGCGTCGCAGGAGGTACAGTCCGGTGTCGAGTTCTTCGGGTTCGAGATCCGCTCGCGGCTCGACGAAGAACTGTTGGACGTCCGGTTCTGTCTCCACGGCGGTCTCACCGAGGCTCCCGTTGTTCGTCGGGACGTCACGCCAGGCGACGACCTCGAACCCTTCGTCCTCGGCTGTCGCCTCGATCAGCGTCCGGAGTTCCTCGCCCGGTTCGTCTTTCGGCAAGAAGACGACGCCGACACCGTACTCGTCGAACTCGCCCAGTCCTTCGACCTCCTCGGTGAAGAAGTCGTGTGGCTTCTGGAGCAGGATTCCGGCCCCGTCGCCGGTGTTGGGCTCCGCCCCACGAGCCCCGCGGTGATCCAGGTTTTCGAGCAGATCGAGCCCCTCCTCGATGATCTCGTGGCTGCGCTCCCCGGAGAGATCGAGCGTGATGCCGACACCACAGTTGGCCCGCTGCTCCCTCATGTCATATAATTTGTTATTTTCCTCGCTATCGGTGCTGTCCATAGTCTGCATACATCTGTGTGAAATAGACTCATAAATCGCACGGTGTTCAATTTCACTCTCCGATTTTCGGGTGGCAAATATTACGACCGTACACCTAGGACAAACGGCTGAAACATTACCTATCGAAAGACATAGTACTCATAATATTGTTTTAACAATCCGCTAGCAGACCGGCGAGGGTGGGCTGTCGAATCCCGAGCGGGCGCTATCGATCGAGGTCTCTACGCGAATCCCTATCAGAGCGACTTCCGAAGCCGGACCCCGGAGAGACCGTACCATTCGGCCGTGCCCGTGCGTTCGAAGCCACTGGCGTGGAAAAACGGCCGCATGGCGTGTGGTACGATCGCAGACAGCGACTCGTGGCCGCGTTCGGTCGCTGTGGTTTCGAGACGAGAGAGGATCACACTCCCGAAGCCCTCCCGCCAGTAGTCCGGACTCGTCACGACCGACAGGAGTGTTGCGTTCTGCTGGTCGAGTACGCCATACGAGACGGGCGTGACCGCCGTCTCGGCGACCGCGACGAGATACCGATCGTCGTCGATCCAGGCCGGCAACTCCTCGTCGACGGTCGCGACGAGGTCGCCCACGGTCGTTCGGTCGTACTCGTCCTCGAACGCCGCCTTGATCGCCTGGGCACGGAGCACGTCGAGACTGCTCGAATCCCCCGGCTCGGCGTCGCGTATCGTGACGTCCATCAGACGGAGATCCGTCCGACAACACCTTGATACTGTCGCGACCAGCTCTCGTCGCTTGCTGGCAGCACAATAGTTACCCATCTCTCTCACCAATCGAAAACGTGCCCTCGATGACCGACTCCACACCCACGAGCGGCCCCGCGATCACGCTGTATCGGCTGCAAGCCTGCCCGTTCTGCGAGCGCGTCGTTCGCAAGCTCGACGAATACGACCTCGACTATCGTTCGCGCTTCGTCGAGGCGATGCACTCCAGACGTGACGTCGTCAAACGCGTCACCGGCACACGTACCGTACCGGCGATCGTTGACGAGAACACGGATGTGACGATCTCCGAGAGCGCGAATATCGTCGATTATCTCGACAACACCTACGGGACGGGGGCATAATCGATGGACCTCGATTTCGAGGTTGTCGAACTCGACGCATCGGACCATCCCGACGACGGAACGCAGGCCCCGGACTTCGTCCGCCCGCTCGTCAACGACGAGTACTGGGAGGACGTTGCCCTATCGGACCTCACTGCCGATGGACCGGTCCTCCTGGTGTTCTACACGATGGACGGCGCGTTTCCGGCGACGTACATCTGGAACGAGCTGCGAGACCGCGGCTGGGACGACGACTCCGATGTCACGATCGTCGGGCTCTCGATCTCCTCGCCGTACGAGCACAAAACCTTCATCGACGAGCGTGGGATAGACTACCGGTTGTTCAGCGACCCACAGAACGCTGTCGCCGAGGAATACGGAATCGTCAACGACCTCGACGGCATGGCCGGTATCAGCGAACCCCGCCCTGCTGTATTTCTGCTGGACGAAGACCGGACGGTCGAGTACGCCTGGGTCGCGCAGGAATGGCCGTCGTTCCCGGACTACGACGCGATCGAGGACGAACTCGCCGGTCGCTGATATCACCGGCCGTACGTTCGCAACGAGATGCGACCCACCGGCGGGTCGAAGACATTCACAACGGTACAGCCAGGGACGTGACTCGCCGCTCAGACCTCGATCTCTCGGAGGGTGTCCGACTGGCCACAGTACGGGCACTGGAAGTCCTCGAGCGTGACGTCGTCTGGCATATCATAGGTATAGTGGAGTTCGGCCATATCCAGTTCACAGTCGCTGTTTTCACAGGCGATTTCGAGCGTTGCGGGCATGCCACAGACTACTCGGCGGTGCCAAATAAACCGCTGGGTCGAGCCGAAGGTCTTGCGTGGCGGGTGGTTGGTCTGGGTCCGTTCCGGACCGACCGCATACCGGGACATCGTCACGACGACCACCTGTCAGCGGCTCAACGACTCGACGTACTGGGTGACGTGATCGTCCATCCGGCGCTTGAACCCGGCCTGTCGGGCCAGCCGGTCGAGCTCGCGGGCGACGAGGCTCCCGTACTGGACGGCTTTCTTCTCGCGAGTCGCCAGCTCTTCGGGAAGCCACCGCCAGGCCGCCTCTCTGAGCGCGACCTTCCGGGTCTCGCCCTCGACGAGCAACTCGCCGGGCAAACCTAGCGCCGCCTCGACGACCGCGTCGTGCAACAGCGGCGCGACCGGTTCGGCGCCGGCGGCTCGGACGGTCAACACGTCACGTTCGAGCTGGTCCGGCAGGGTCTCGATCACCTCGCGAGTCGCCCCCCGAACGGTGTCGCTCTCGACTCGCGGGTCGTCCGGTGCCTTCGCGACCTTGGCGTAGCCGCCGAACAGCTCGTCCGCACCCTGGCCAAGCGCCAGCCGGTCGAACCCGTCTGCAGCAACGCGCTCGGCAACGAGGTACAGCGGGAGCGCGATCTGGACGTCCATCGCGTTGGTCCGGCCGGTCGCGGCCACGATCTCGGGGACCGTCCGCTCGAGGTCGGCGTGTGTCACTTCGACGACGGTGAGGTCGCGATCCAGCAGCGCCGCGCCGCGTCTGGCCGCCTCGAGGTCGTGGCTGTCGGGAAACCCGACGACGTACAGCGGCGCGTCGAACACGGCCGCCAGCAGCGCCGAGTCCAACCCGCCGGAGAACGCGATTGCGAGCCCCTCAGTGTCGACCGTCGAGAAGGCCCGCTCAAGAGCCGATCGAACGGCGGCGACACCATCGGTGGGTTCGGCGAGAGACGGATCGGGCAGCGATCCCCAGCGTTCGAGGCCCTGCGGCGTCCGGACGTGACCGGCCGGAAACGAACGCGGCTCGTCGAGTTCGACCGGATCGAACGCCCACGTCTCGCCGTCGACAAAGAGCGGATACCGGCCGAGCACGTCCCGGACGAGCATGCCGGCAATCTCGCCGGCAAAGCCACACGTTCCGGGAAGCGGGTCGCTCCGCTGGATCGCCGCGCGGACGACCGTCGGAGACGCACCCTGGAGAGTCATTCGAACAACGTCGAGAGGCGGGCTCGAACGCGCCGCTTCGCCCCACCGGCGGCCTGTTTGAAGCTGATGTGCCACGGCGTCCGTCGGCCCTCTATCGTCGTCCGGCCGTCGGCGATCGCCGACAGGATCGCCTCGACCGACCGGTCAGTAGTTTCGACGTTGGTGATCGCC
>JBMCBU010000029.1:0-14252 GCA_048623335.1 Halapricum sp. | reverse complement strand
GCACTAGCGTGGACAGGTCGATGATCGCCACTGCGTGGAACTTGGTTCGAACGTACTTAAACCAGACCGCTGTGGCCTCGGGAGTGATCGCTATACCGCTGCCGGTGCAACCGAACGGAGTCGTTCGGTCGGCCCGGAACAGACGTATAGCGACCACTGTGAGCCGTTGGAGACGGATGGGAATCACGCCGTCATGTCTCGGAAGACGGATCGTCTCCTGGGAGAGAAGTCGTACTCGGGGAGCCGACAGCGGCCCGAACAACCGCGGCGCTTAATCGGCTCAGGCACGAATCCTGTCCGATGGCAGAGTCAGCGCCAGACGGTCCGGGTGCGTTCACTGCACTGGGTGGGGCCGTCCGCGAGGCGCTCTCCGAGCGTGGCTTCGAGACGCCGACCGAGCCACAGCGCCGCGCGATCGCGCCGATCGTGGCGGGCGAGCACGCGCTCGTCGTCGCCCCGACCGGGACCGGCAAGACCGAGACCGCGATGTTGCCCGTGCTGGACGCACTGGTACGGGACGAAAGCGACGTCGAGAGCGCCTCGAGCGAGCGAGCGGCCAGCGAGGCAAGCGGCGAGCGCTTCGGCATCGGGGCACTGTACGTCACGCCGCTGCGCGCGCTGAACCGCGACATGCGCGAACGCCTCGAGTGGTGGGGCGAGACGCTCGATCTCGACGTCGACGTCCGCCACGGCGACACCACCGACTACCAGCGTCAAAAGCAGGCCAACGACCCGCCGGACGTGCTCGTGACCACGCCCGAGACCCTGCAGGCGATGCTCACAGGGAAGAAACTCCGTCGGGCACTGGCGGACGTCGAGCACGTCGTCGTCGACGAGGTCCACGAACTGGCCGCCGGCAAGCGCGGCGCACAGCTGACGATCGGGCTGGAGCGCCTGCGCGAACTCGCCGGCCCGTTCCAGCGGATCGGCCTCTCGGCGACCGTCGGCGATCCCGAGGAGGTCGGGAAGTTCCTCACCGGCGATCGGGGCTGTCGGATCGTCGAAGTCGACGTGGGCAGCCGCATCGACGTCGAGGTCCACCAACCGCGGATCACCGACGAGGACGAGCGACTGGCCGGCGAACTGATGACCGACGCCGACGTGGCCAGCCACGTTCGGGCGATCGACGAACTCGTCGAGGCACACGACTCGACACTACTATTCGTCAACACGCGACAGACGGCCGAAGCACTGGGGTCGCGCTTCAAGAAACTCGGGACCGACATCGGCGTCCACCACGGGTCCCTGTCGAAAGCGGCCCGGATCGAGGTCGAGGATCGGTTCAAGTCCGGCGACCTCGACGCGTTGTTGTGCACCTCCTCGATGGAACTGGGCATCGACGTCGGCCACGTCGATCACGTCGTCCAGTACAACAGCCCACGGGAGGTCCGCCGGTTGCTCCAGCGCGTCGGCCGTGCGGGCCACCGTCGGGATCTCGTCTCCTCGGGGACGGTGCTCACGACCCGGCCGGACGACACGCTCGAGGCGCTTTCGATCGCCCGCCGGGCGAGCGAGGGCCAGGTCGAACCCGCGGCGATCCACCACGGCAGCCTCGATACCGTCGCTAACCAGATCGCCGGGCTCGTCATGGACTTCGGGGAGATCCGGGCGATGGAGGCCTACGAGATCCTCACGCGGGCCTACCCGTTCGCCGACCTCGGCGAAGAGCAGTTCAAGCAGGTCGTCCGGGAACTGGCCAGCAACGACGTGATCTGGCTCGACGAGGACCGCGATACTCTCGAAAAGCGCCGCGGGACCTGGCAGTACTTCTACCAGAATCTCTCGATGATCCCCGACGAGGCCACCTACACCGTCGAGGACGTGGCCTCGGGCGATCGGATCGGGACGCTCGACGAGCGGTTCGTCGTCAACTTCGCCCAGCCGGGCGAGATCTTCATCCAGCGCGGGGAGATGTGGCGCATCGTCGAGATCGACGAGGAAGAAGAACGCGTCCAGGTCAGCCCCGTCGCCGACCCCGGCGGCGAAGTCCCCTCCTGGGTCGGCCAGGAGATCCCCGTCCCCTTCGAGGTCGCCCAGGAGGTCGGCGAGATCCGGGACGTCGCAGGAGCCCAGCTTCGGGGCGGTGCGACCCCCGAGGCGACGGCACGGGACCTCCGTCGGCGCTACCCGGCCGACGAGCAGACCATCGCCGAGGCGCTCGACCCGCTCGCGCGCCACGAGGCACCGATTCCGACCGACGACCGGATCCTCGTGGAGTTTCGCGGTCGCGAACTCGTGATCAACGCCCACTTCGGCCACACCGTCAACGAGACGCTGGGCAGACTCGTCTCGGCGATGCTCGGCCAGCAGACCGGATCCTCTATCGGCATGGAGATCGACCCCTACCGGATCGAACTGGAGATCCCCGGCGGTGTCGCTGCCCGTGACGTCGTCGAGGTGCTCGAGGAGACCGACCCCGAACACCTGGAGGCGATCATCGAACTCAGCCTGAAGAACGCCGACGCGCTCAAGTTCAGGCTGGCGCAGGTCGCCACGAAGTTCGGCGCGCTGAAGCGCTGGCGCGGGAAGGGAAGCGGTCGGTTCGGTCGGGATCGACTCCTCTCGGCGCTGGAGGACACCCCCGTCTACGAGGAGGCACTGCGGGCGCTCCTCCACGAGGAACTGGCCGTCGAGGAAGCCAGTGCGGTCCTCGAACGGATCCAGTCCGGCGATATCAGCGTCAAGACCGTTGGCGAGCGCACGCCGATCGGACGGGGCGGGCGTTCGGGCGGGCAGGAGCTGCTGGCCCCCGAGAACGCCGACGCCAGCGTCGTTCAAACTGTGCGCGAGCGCATCCAGAACGACCGCGTGTTGCTCTTTTGCCTGCACTGCCAGGAGTGGGAGTCGAAACGGACGGTCAACTCCATCGCCGATCAGCCGGAGTGTCCCCACTGTGGATCGACACAGATCGCCGCGCTGAACCCCTGGGCCGAGGAGGTCGTCGCGGCGGTCAAGGCCGACGAGAAGGACGACGAGCAGGACAAACAGACCGAGCGGGCCTACCGGGCGGCGAGTCTGGTCCAGAGCCACGGCAAGCGGGCGATCATCGCGCTTGCGGCCCGCGGGGTCGGGCCGCACAACGCCGCCCGAATTATCAACAAGCTCCGGGAGGACGAGGACGACTTCTACCGGGACATCCTGGCGCGGGAACGCGAGTACGCCCGGACGAAGTCCTTCTGGGAGTGACGTGGCGAGTGCAGCTACTGGGACGACTCGCCATCTTCGCCCTCGACTTGCTCGTCCAGCCACGCGGCGTGGGCCTCGACGTGTTCCCGTCCGGCGTCGGTCAGTTCGTAGACGTCGCTCAACCCTTCCGTGCGGGACTGGACGTGGCCCAGTCGTTCGAGTGCCTCCAGCGCGCCGTAGAACTGTCTGGGGTCGATCCGGTCGTCGTAGTGCCGTTCGAGTGCCGTCTTGAGTTTCTGTGCGGGTACGCCCTCCTCGCCGTACAGCAGGACACAGAGGTCACGGCGACGGCCGCTCTGGAGCCACTTCATGCTCGGACGGTCGTGGGCGGGCCACAATTCGGTTGTGCTTTGTCGGTATCTAGTTCACGCAGACGGGCCACTCGGCCACGCCGGCGTGCCACCATCTCCCGCGGAACGCTTTTGCGCCACAGAGCCATACAGTCAGCTACCAATGGGTATCGGTGGCTCGGACATGTATCGACAGCAGATCCTCGATCACTACAGGAACCCCCGCAATTACGGGGAGATCGAGGACCCGACGTACACGCACGTCGGCGACAACCCGACGTGTGGCGACACGATCGAGATGGACGTCGTGCTCGACGATGACGAGGAGACCATCGAGGCAGTGGCCTTCCGCGGCGACGGCTGTGCGATCTCTCAGGCCTCGGCGTCGATGCTCACCGAGAAACTGCCGGGCACGTCGATCAAGGAACTGCAAGAGATGGACCGCGACGACGTCATCGATATGCTCGGCGTCGAAATCTCGCCGATGCGGGTGAAGTGTGCAGTTCTGGCCGAGAAAGTCGCCCAGGACGGCGCGAAGATCTACTTCGAGGAGGAAAACCTCGAGCGGACCAGCACGGAAGGCGACGATCCGGACGTTCCCGAGTGAAGTTTCTCCGGGTCACGTGGTTCGAGAACCTTCGATTCTCGTCAGTTGCTCGCGGGCTGGGCCCGCTCGCAGGTTCGTTAGGTGCAGTCCAACGCTC
Source organism: Halapricum sp. (assembly GCA_048623335.1). GTDB lineage: Archaea > Halobacteriota > Halobacteria > Halobacteriales > Haloarculaceae > Halapricum. The sequence goes on along the minus strand of JBMCBU010000029.1, from coordinate 10,072 downwards.
ATCACGGAAATCGACGAGTTCCGTACGATCCCGAGGTGCTCGCCCTACATCGCCTGTCGGACCGCTGGCGACGCCGAAGGCGAGCCAGCGGGTAGTTTTATACTAAATTTTGCGACGAGCGGTTCCCGCAGTGAGCGGTCTAGCCGCGAACGAGGAAACCCGAGGAGTAAAATTTAGGCGCGAAGATCTACTTCGAGGAGGAAAACCTCGAGCGGACCAGCACGGAAGGCGACGATCCGGACGTTCCCGAGTGAAGTTTCTCCGGGTCACGTGGTTCGAGAACCTTCGATTCTCGTCAGTTGCTCGCGGGCTGGGCCCGCTCGCAGGTTCGTTAGACGCAGTCCAACGCTCATCACGGAAATCGACGAGTTCCGTACGACCCCGAGGTACTCTGCCTGCTTTCTCTGCAGATCCGGCGGGACGGTTTCTCGCGAGAATCCCTCAGTGGATCGGTTCGACGAGTTCGGTTTCTTTGTCTCCGTGCTCGATCGCGACCGTGTGGCGGGTGTGGCGGGCGTGCGTTTTCGCCCATCGTCGCGCGGCCGACTCGGTGAGGCGCTGGACGCCCTCGGGACACTGCCGGCAGATCGCCTGCCAGACCGAAACGCCGTCCGGGAAGTGGCCGGTATGACGGTGGTGGTCGAGCGCGAACTGCTCGATTGCCTGATTGCCGACGGCCATCTCGTCCAGTTCGTACGCTAGATCCCAGGATCGACCACAGCGCTCACACGTGATCGTCGGCGTATCGTCTATCTCAGGCCACTCCGGGCTGTCGTCGGACTTCGGCCGGTCGGGATCGTCAGTCACGTCTCTCACTCGGTCGTCCAGCTTCTTTTCCCTTGTGACGAACCCGGGACGCGTTTCTGGTGAACCCCCTCAGTCCTGTGGGATACCGTGTTGAGGACTATCGGCATTCGGCGGTCGGTCGCTGTCGCGTTCGACGGATCGTGACCGTCCGGTAGCAACCGGCGTGTCGGCGGCTGGTTCGTCAACGTCGATTCGACCTGTGCTTCGAGTGCAGCCGGATCGGCATCGTCGAGTACGGCGATCTGCTCGTCGAGCGATGCCGCCGGATCTTTCGCTGATCGTAGGCGCTAAGCCCCCTCCCTCAAGGAGCACCGCAGTCCGCACCAGCGGACAAGGAGCGCAGTAGGGAGGGGATACAGCGTCCCCAGAAATCCCCGATTTCTGGTGTGCGAACGAATCGCGGCGCGATTTGTCCACGCCGTCATCGTCTTGCTCACACTTTTCGGTTACTGGCCTACAAACCCACGTGGTCATAACTTCTTCACCGTAGGCCAGGTCATATACCACGATATTCCGCAGGTGAAAGCGCTACGCCAGGAAAACGTGTCGAGGCGTGTCTGCCAGCACTTCCCGGCCCCACTGGACGGTCTCGCGGAAGTCCGCCGACCGGAAGAAGGCCATCGCGTCCTCGCGGGCGTCCCACTGGGAAGCGATGAACATGTCGTTGTCGTCGTCGTCGTTGACTAGCAACGCAGTCTGGCGATGCCCTTCCATCGCGTCGAGTTTCTCGCCGACGGCTCCGAACGTCTCGACGAACTCTTCGCGGTAGTCGGGCTTGACGGTGTAGAACATGCCCATCGTGCCGAACCCCTCGCCTTCGCCGGCTCTCCGGACGACGTCGGGGACCGATTCGAGGGCGTCGCTCGCGTCTTCTGCGGCGGTTTCGTCTTCCCAGAGGCTAACGACGGCCGAGATCTCGCTCTCTGGATCGTCGTACAGCGCCGTCTTGAGGTGGCCCTCGGCCTCGAAGGATCCTCGAAGCTCTTCGACAGCTGACTGGAGCCGCTCGAGCGTCGCTTCGGAGTAGACGACGAGTGCGTAGACGTCTTCGCCGTGGGGTTGGCCGGCGTAGATGTCTTGTTCGGCCAACGCAGAGCGGATGTCGTCGTTTTCGTCCGTGCCTGCCGGGCCGGACTGGGCCGTCTCCTCGCCAGCGGTTCCGCCGCCGTCGCTTCCGGCCCACCCACGCGCGCCGGTGTCGATCCCGTCGAGATCAGTCAAGAACCCGGAAGCCGTCTGGGCGGCGTCCTCGGTCGCCCAGAGACTGACGAGGTGGGTGTGGCCGCCGCTTGCGCGCACGCCCGTCGTGACGTGGGTGTCGTAGTGATCGAAATTGGCGGCCAGCCCCTCGACCTCCTCGGCCAACTCGGCGGCGTCGCGGTCAGTCTCGAAGACGAGCGCGTACGTCCGCCCCTCGTAGTCTTCGCCCTCGTGAAATCCTGCTTTCCCGAGTCGCACGTCCACTTCGTCGATCTCGGCGATGGCGTCGCTCCAGGAATCGGTCGTCGGTGGGCGGCCGCCGCTGGCCCCTGGGCGATCGTCGCTCTCGTCACCGTGTGGGTGTTCGCTGCCCCCGGATCCTTCGTGCGGATGTCCGCTCTCGTCGTGCCCGTGACCCTCGGCGGCGTCCTCGGGCGTCGCCGGCGGATGGCCGTGTGCGGGGCGGTCGCTTCCGGAGTCGTCCCAGGGTGTCGAGAGTGGCTCGCCGGCCAGCAGGGCATCAAGGTCGGCGGGATCGAAGCGTCGGCCGATCCAGAAGGGGCCGAACTCGGCGAACTTCGAGGAGGAGGGATCAAAGCGCATCTCGTAGAGCAGATCCTTCACGTCGACCATGTCGTCGGCGTACAGCGTGACGCCCCACTCCCAGTCGTCCATGCCGATCGCGCCGGTGATCATCTGGGTGACTCGGCCGGCGTACTCCCGCCCGATCTCGCCGTGGGCGTCCATGTGCTCGGCGCGCTCCTCGAAGGGCAGGTCGTACCAGTTGTACGCCGGATCGCGGCGCTTGTCCATCGGATAGAAACAGACGTGCGCTTTCTCGGGAATCTGAGGATAGAGCCGCGAGCGCATGTACCGGGCCAGCCCCGAACCGTCGTCCAGGTCGCCCTCGATGAACTCCCGGCCACGCTCGGAGTAGCCCGACGCCTCGGTCACGGAGACGAACGACCGAACCTGGTCGGTGAACGTCGCAAGCGCCGTGCGCTCGAACCGTCGCTCCAGTTCGTCGAGGTCCGCCAGCGTCGGCCGCATGTGGACGATCATGAGATCGCCCTTGTGTCCCAGCATCGAGACGACCATCGAGCCGCCCTCGTCGGCGTCCTCGACCGCAGTCGTCGACTGGAGGAACTCGACTCCTTCCTCGATAGCCCGGTCACGCGTTCGCTGAGAGGCCTCGTCCCAGCCAGCCCAGTCGATCGTCCGAACGTCGTGCAGTACGTACCACCCCTCGGCCGTCGGCGGGGCATCTCGTCGCTCTGTGGTCATGATCGTTCGCGCTTAGGGCGAGCGCGTAAGGAAGCTTGCCTTTCCGGCGAACTCCTTGCCGACAATCACGCCAGCAGCTGTGGCCCGAACAGCATCAGGATCAGGCTGATGCCCATGATCAGGCCGATCGAGATGGTGATCATCTGAACGTGTCGACGGTGATTCAGCGGCGTCCGGGCGAGGACCGCCTCCGTACTCGTTCGCAGGAGGTGCCCACCGTCGAGCGGGAACGCCGGGATGCAATTGAACAGGCCGAGGTTGAGGTTGATCCAACCGGTCCAGAACAGCAGATTCGCGAGCAAGAACACGCCGCCGCCGAGCGGTTCGAGCGGCCCCTGGACGACGTAGAAGTTCGTGATCGGATCGAGGAAACCCGCGAAATTAAAACCCAGCGAGGGTGCCGCGACGGCCGCGAAGGGCAACACCAACAGCGTCACGACGACCGTCGCGAGCGAGCCCTGGCCGAGACCCCCGAGCGCGCCGTCGCCGGACAGTGCCGAGAGATACGACTCGGCGGGATAGACCTGAATGCCGAAGTCGTTGATCTCGAGTCCGCTGTATCCGGGCTGGACGCCGAGCACGCCGACGAGTGCGCCGCCGGTCCGGCTGTTCTCCCCGAGCGTGACGGTGTACTGCTGGATCGACCCGTCGACGTACGCCTCGACCGTGACGTCCGTTCCGGGATCGAGGTCGGCGAGGGCGTCCTGCATCGCATCCGCGTCGGGCGTGCGCGTGTCGTCGACGCGGGTCACGACGATCGATTCGCCGGCCGGCGCACCGGCCTCTGCCAGCGGCCCGTCCTCGCTGACCGCGCTTGCGTAGGCACCGACCGGGCCGGTGACGTTCGATCCGTCGGCCGTGGTCAGCGTCGCCGACGTTCGATCGGTCACTGCGGCGGCGAACTCGGCCTCGGTGTCGATCGCCGTGTCGTTGACGGCGACGATCGTCTCTCCGGCGTCGATAGCCAGCGGTCCGTCAGCCAGGGCCGTGGTAACCAGCGCAGCGCGATTCACTGTCACCGTCTCGCCACTGTTGGTTTGCACGGTGACGCTACGGTCGGTGTTGTTTTCCAGCACGGCGTCGATCTCACCGGCTGACTCGACGTCGGTCCCCGCGACGGACGTGATGACGTCACCACCACCGAGTCCTGCTTCACGCGCCGGCGAGTCCTGCATCGATCCCCCGACCGGAACGCCGCCCACGGCCGCGATCGAGCCCGTGATCGGACCGAACAGCAACGCGAACGCGACGACGGTGATCGCGAAGTTATTGGTGACGCCCGCGGCGAACATCCGGCTCTGTGCGCCGCGACCGGCTTTCTTCCGGTCTTCTTCGTCGGGTTCGACGAACGCCCCGAGCGGGACGACCGTCAGCAGTGCGATCCCCATCGACTCGATGTCGATGTCCTCGACGCGACAGAGCAACCCGTGTCCCCCCTCGTGGACGACGAGTCCGACGAGCAACCCGAAGACGATCTCGGGCGCGGCCGACAGCGGCAGAAAGTCGTTGAGACCGGGGATGACAAGCGCGTTCTGCGGTTCCTGGATCGCCGAGGCCGACGGTTGCAACAGGCTCTGGTAGGCGGACAACAGGACTGTCAGAAACAGGCCGACGAGCAACACCAGCGCGATACCCAGGCCGAGATTACCCCAGGCGCGCCAGAACCGCTCGTGTCGCGCCAGCCGATCCAGAAACTGCTTGCCACGCTGGGTGTGGATGGTCGTCAGCGGGCCGGTGACGTGGACGAACTCGGGGAGCACGCCGCGCTGTCGCAGTCCCATCGCGACGATCGTATAGAGGACCATCCCCGCCAACACCAGCGTCAGCGTCGAAACCATTAGTCGAACCCTGGGGACACGTCGTCAAGAGGATTGTGACTGACCGGGAACTGGATATACTACACGTGATCGTCCGGCCCGTGGCGCTCGATCATCCGCTCGGCCTCGGTGGCGTAGCGCGCTCGTGTTTCCTCGTCGGCGACGGGTTCGAGTCGGCCGGGTTCGACGTCCTTGGCCGCGGTGGGCGGACGCTTGGTCAGCAGTGCCGTCGAGAGCTGCTGGGTGAGGTGGCGCTCGCCGTCCGGCGTCGCGTAGACGAGCGTCACCAAATCCTCGTCGTAGTAGTCGCGCTCGACCAGCCAGCATCGCACCGTCTCTGACATAGCCCGCCGTTTGCGGGCGAGACGATTGTATCCTCCGATCCCGCCATTGTTTTCACCGGTGGTGTCATACAGTCGAGCGATGAGCCGCTGGAGCGACCGGGTCGAAGCACTCCTCTACGAGGGGGAGACGGTCGAGGAGCGGGTCGAGGTCGGGTCTGCGACGGTCGTCGTCACGAGCCACCGTGTACTCGCGTTCACGCCCGCGCAGGAAGGGGCGAACTTCAGGCAGGCCGACCGGCCGAACGTGACCGGCGTCTCGGCCGAGTCGAGCGGCGACTCGACGTTTCTCCGGTACGCCGTCCGGGCGACGGCATACGGGGTCGTGTTGATCGTCGCGGGAGTGTTGTTGCCGCTCGATGCGATCCTCTCGGACGTCGCGATACCGGAGTCGACCGGACAACTGGGCATCGGTAGCGTGCTGGGGCTGTTCGAGCAACTCCTGGCGCTCCTTCGCAACCTCGGTGAGTTCATGCAACTGATCGGTGCCCTCCTGTTGCTGTTCGCGATCGTGCCCTTCGGCGTCTACCTCTGGTCGCGCGAGCGATCGATCGTGATCGACCTCGCCGAAGCGGACGAGTCGATCCGCCTTCCCACACCCGAGTCGGACGGGCAAGCGGTCGCCGATCGGCTGCATCGAGCTATCCAGCCCGACAGTGACGCCAGCGCGGACGGCGAGCGGTCGGCGGCGTCACGTTCAAACCCTCGTCCCCGCTAGAGCGGATCGATGGACGCCGACGCGGTGCGCGAGCGGGCCAGTACCCTCCCGAGAGAGCCGGGCGTGTATCGGTTTCTCGACGGCGACGCCGAGTCGGCGACAGTCCTGTACGTCGGCAAGGCGGTCGAGCTGCGCGAGCGGGTGCGGTCTTATGCCGATCCTCGCGGCGAGCGCATCCGGCAGATGGTCGAGCGCGCACGGGCGATTGACACCGTCGTCACCGACACCGAGACCCAGGCGCTGTTGCTGGAAGCGAACCTGATCAAGCGCCACCAGCCGCGGTACAACGTCCGGCTGAAAGACGACAAGTCCTACCCGCTCGTCCAGTTGACCGACCACCCCGTCCCGCGGATCGAGATCACTCGCGATCCCGGTGAACACGCGACCGTCTACGGCCCCTTCACCGACAAGGGGCGGCTCGAAACCGTCCTCAAGGCCGTCCGGGAGACGTACGGACTGCGGGGCTGTTCGGATCACAAGTACGCAAACCGGGATCGGCCGTGTCTGGACTACGACATGGGGCTGTGCTCTGCGCCGTGTACCGGTGAGATCAGCGAGGTCGACTATCGGGCCGACTGTGAGGCAGTGCGGCGCTTCTTCGCGGGCGAGACCGGTGTCGTGGCGGACCCGATACGCCGGGAGATGAACGAGGCAGCACAGCAGCAGGCCTTCGAGCGGGCAGCGAATCTCCGGGATCGGCTCGATGCGGTCGAGTCGTTGCACGCCGAGGGCAGCGACGCCGTCGCGACATCCCGCGACGAGGAGCGGACCGTCGACGTCCTCGGCGTCGCCGTCGAGGGAGAGGAAGCGACAGTCGCGCGCTTACAGAGCGTCGACGGCGCGCTGGTCGAGCGCGAACGCCACGGCCTCGACGCCCCCGAGGGCGAGCACGCCGGCGCGGTCCTGGGTGCGTTCGTCGCCCAGTACTACGCCGAGCGTGACCTTCCGGACGTCCTGCTGTTGTCGGATCGACCGAACGACGAGAAGTTGCGGTCGTGGCTCGACCGCGAAGGCGTCGACGTTCGGGTACCTGGCGCGGGCCGGGAGGCAACGCTGGTCGATCTGGCGCTGAAAAACGCCCGGAGACGCGGCAGCGATCGTGACGAGACGGCCGCGCTTGCCGACGCGCTGGGGCTGGATCGGGCCGAACGCATCGAGGGGTTCGACGTGAGCCACGCACAGGGGAGTGCAGTCGTCGGCAGCGACGTCGTCTTCGTCGACGGTGGTCCCGAAAAGGCCGACTACCGCCGGAAGAAACTCCCGGAGCGCAACGACGATTACGCCAACATGCGGTCGCTGGTGCGCTGGCGGGCCGATCGCGCAATCGAGGGTCGCGACGACCGACCTGATCCGGACCTGCTTTTGATCGACGGCGGGGAAGGCCAACTCGGAGCGGCACGTGACGCGCTCGCGGAGACCGGCTGGGACGTGCCGGCGATCGCGCTGGCTAAATCCGAGGAACTGGTCGTCACGCCCGAGGGCGTCGAGCGCTGGCCCGAAGACGCGCCGCAGTTGCACCTACTCCAGCGCGTGCGCGACGAGGCCCATCGCTTTGCCGTCCAGTATCACCAGACGCTCAGAGACGACGTCTCGACCCCGATCGACGACGTTCGAGGCGTCGGCCCGGAGACGCGCAAGCGGCTGCTCGGTCACTTCGGCAGCGTCGAAGCGATCCGGAACGCCTCGCTCGAAGAACTGCTGGCGGTCGAGGGCGTCGGTGAGACGACGGCCGCGTCGATCCGGCGAGCACTATGAGCGACCACAGCCGCCGTCTGGGTCGACCGGTGCTCTGGTTGCTTTCGGGTGTCGGACTCACTGCTGTCGGTGGCTGGCTCGTCGCGACCGCGGCGGGTGACTCGCTGGCGTGGCTGTTCGGCCTCTGGATCGGTCTGCACGGGCTCGGCGCGGTTGCGATCGGCGCACGGAAGCAGCTCCGGGATCGAGATGCGATATGAATAGGCGGACGGCCGGCGTTGCCCGGTGTTCGGACACGGATAGTCTCGCGCGCCTCCTCCACCCCGCGACCCGACGAGCGGCAGGTGTCCGCGGGTCCGCTGCTCGCTTCCGCGCCTGACGGAGTGCCCGCGGTCAACCACGGGGATCCGCCCCTGCAGGCGAACTCCCGTGGACCGCTACCCCCGTCGGACGAGGCTTCCACGTTGGCTTGCGAGGTCCGCGCCCGTCGACCGGACGCACCCGGTGTTCGGCCCCCGCTGAAGACCATAGCGCGGGTATAGGGGCGGGGCCTAACCGCCCGGCCTAGTCCGTCTGAATCTACCTCGCTGTGACTTAAGGGCCTTTCGCATCCTCGCACGCCTGCTGTGAGCTCGTGTCGATCGTCGACTCACCGGTGGGTCGAACACGTTCGAACCGATACGACCGGCAGTATCACCCTCCGAGCAACCCCAGCCCGTGGGCGTACCAGCCCCCCGAAAGCGGGATGGTTACTGCCGCCGCGAGCAGGATCCAGCGGTGTATGGCCAGGGACTGTCCGACGATCCCGAACTGATGGGTCAGCGCCCAGGCGACTGTTACGACGACGATAAACACCCCGAGCGTCAGCGTCACGCCCGCCGCGAGTGCGGGGTCGGTGCGTCCCTGGTGGCCGGCCGCGAACACGACGATCGAGACGACAGCCAGCAGGCCCGCGATCAGCGGATTTGCGATTCCCGACTCGTAATAGAGCCCGACCGTCCGCGCGTCGGTCAACGCGTACGGTACTGCGAGGGCTCCGACCACCAGCAGACAGGCCACCACGCCGGCGAGTGGGGCGACTCGGCGCGAGTTTGGCATACCTGGCTGTGCGTGGCGACCGGTCTTAACGCCAGCGGGTCGACACCACAACGCCCACAACACCCCCTCGCGTATGCCTGCCCATGGGATTCGGAGACACCGCAAAGAAACTACAGAAGGTCACTTCGATCGCCGAGGAGAGCTACAAGCGGATGAACGAACTCCGGGAACAGCTCGTGCAGTTGCGAAGCGAAGTCGAATCGACCAGCGAGCAGGTCGATCGGATGGAGCACGACCTGGCCGAACAGCGCGCGCTCGTCGAAGCACTGGCCCGAGAGCAGGGCCTCGACGTCGATGCCATCGTCACCGAGGCCAACATCGAAGATGTCGACACCGAAGGCGACGATACCGACACAGGCGACGGCGAGAGGAGCGAGGACGCCACGGGGACGGCTGAGGAGCCTTCGGCCTCGCCGGAAGACAGCGAGACACGGGCGTCGTGATCAGCCGCGCAGGCGCTCGTGTTCGATTTTCAGGCACTTGTCCTGGACGAACCGGCGACCGCTGGATTCGACCCGCCGGCCGGACTCCTCGTCGGTGATCCCCAACTGGAGCCAGACGGTCTCGACGTCCTCGCGTTGCAAGGCGTTGTCGACGATCTCGGGCACCTCGTCGCTGGGTCGGAACACGTCGACGACATCGATCTCGTCGGGAACGTCGGAGAGTGAATCGTACGCGGGGCGGTCGAATATCTCCTCGGCGAAGGGATTGACCGGGATCACGTCGTACCCGCGCTCGAGCAGGTACTTCGGGACGTCGTGGGCGGCCTTGCCCGACGTCGTCGAGCACCCGACGACCGCGATCGTCTCGCTGTCGAGGATCTCCTGGAGGGTTGCGCCGTCTGTGACTGGCATATAACTACGTTGACCGCGCGAGCGGAAAGGTCTGGGACTGTCGGCCATACTCGCCTGGAGATCGACAGGATTGAACCGAGTAGTTTAAACCAAAACGCGAGCAACTGGAACACGCGGGCGCTTAGCTCAGTCTGGACAGAGTGCTTGGCTTCGGACCAAGTTGTCGGGGGTTCAAATCCTCCAGCGCCCATCGCTGCGATTCGTCCCGAAATCACGGCTAACAGACTCTGAGCCCGGCGTTTCGTGTTCTACTGTTGG
>JBMCBU010000028.1:0-14388 GCA_048623335.1 Halapricum sp. | reverse complement strand
CGGCCTGGGCGGCGAAGCGGTGGGCGACGACGCCGAAGTAGTAATCGAAGTCGAAGCGGGTTTTCAGACGCGGATCCTGACGCGTCTCCTCGACTTCCGTCCCGTAGATGATCGAGGTGCGGACGTCACTGATCGGGATGTCGAACTGCGAGTTGGCCAGCCGCAGGTTCGCGGCGTCGTGGCTCTTGGTGAGGTGATACCACGAGCCGGCCATCGCCGGGAACGGGACCTCGTCGCGCTCGCCCTGGTTCTCCATGGTCGCGCCGCCCTCGGGGATGGGGAACTCGGGCGCGCCGTAGACACCCGTCGTGGTCGTCTCGATGAAGTGGGTGTCGGTCATGTCCTGATCTTCGAGCCCCCACAGCAGGTTGCGCGTGGCCTGCATGTTGTTGTGCTGGGTGTAGTTGGCCCGCTCGCCGTTGATCTGGCTGTAGGGCGCGGAAGGCTGGGCTGCGGCGTGGACGATCGTCTCGGGTTCGTGGACCGCGAGCAACTGATCGACGAAGGACTTCTCGGTGAGATCGCCCTCGACGAAAGAGAGGTTGCTCAACCCGAGGACCTCTTCGGCCGCGTCGAGGCGCTCGTCGATCGAGGCGACCGGGACGGCACTGATCGAGCCGATCTCCTCGACCCACTCACGTCGGGCGAAGTTGTCCACGAGAACGACTCGGTCGTCGGTTCGATCCGCGATGCGCAGGGCGGCCGGCCACCCGAGGTAGCCGTCACCGCCAGTGACAATGATCGACATCGATGTTACTCAGTTTTTGAGTAACGAATATAAGTCTTCCTATCGTCGGACAGGCCAGCGAGTCACCGCGACGCGAGTGGTGTCCTCCGGCGGACAGCCGAGCAGCTAGCGTCTCGGGGGGAGCCAGGCCGAAAAGAACGTGAATCGACCGAACGGCGATCAGTCGTCGGCAGGCACGCTGGCGGTCGAACCGTAGTCGGCACCACCACTGACGGTCTCGACGTTGTCGACGACGTATTTGACGACGAGGAACGAGAACAGGTACTTCGCGACGATGTCGAACGCACTGTAACCCCACGACGTGAGCCCGACCGACTCGATGACAGCGAGTCCTTCGTTACCGAGTGCCCACCAGATCGTGTAGCCGAACCACAGCACGACCGTCAGGATTTTCAGCGTGTTGAATATCCTCTCGGTCCCCGCTTGCTTGGCGTCCTCGGGCCACTCGAACAGGAGGATGTAGACGACGACCAGGAAGAACGTGACGCTGATGCCGTACCAGACCCACCGCATCGGGTACGACGAAGTGGTCAGTGCGGCGGCCAGCCCGGTGATCATGATGCCGATGTCGAAGACGATCGCCGTGAAGATCTTCGTGAAGTTCGACCCGGCGATCAAGCCGAGCGCGAGCAGGATGAACGGCGTCGAGAACGCCCACGTCAGATACCGTCCCCAAAGGCTGATCGTCCCCTCGATTTCCTCTCCGCTATGGGCCAGTTCCGTCATCGTCCCGGCCATCGTGTGTCCGTCCGGCATCTGGAGGATCCCGATCGTCAGCCCCGAGGCCAGCCCGGTGTAGCTGGCGATCGAGACGGCCGAGACACTCATCACCGAGACGACGATCAGTTTGGCGCGCGCATCGACGACGTTGCGTGCCATATACGCCAACACCAGCAGCGTCAACCCGGCGAGTGCGATGTTGAGGTAGATTGAACTCCCGAGCAACGCGTCGTTCAGGACGTGTTCGAACATGTCCTGCTGGGACACTTGCATGACAGTGGTCTGGACAGTCTGTGACATTGTTCCAATTAGCATTCACGGTCGTTGTGGGGATGGAATGTGTGCCCAACCAGTTCGGGAGTTGACCGTTTGGAAGCGACAGAATACACTGGAGGGACGGCTACGTCGGACGTCAGGACCGCCTTTCGTGTTCCGACGATTCCGCAACTACTTTGCGCGCTGCCTGCGCTCCCCTGTGTATGAAACTCGCCGGTATGGCCTCCAATCGCGGCCGAAACCTGTTGAATATCGCCGACCGTGCGCCGGGCGGCGCGGAGTTCGCGGTCGTCCTCGCAAACGAGGCGGACGCACCGATTCTCGAACGGGCCGAAGAACGTGCCATTCCGACCGAAGTCGTCCCGAAAGAGGAGGACGAATCACGACGCGAGCACGAACGGCGCGTCGAGGACGTCCTCGCCGAGTACGACTTCGAGTTAGTCTGTCTGGACGGGTACATGCGAATCCTCACCGAGGAGTTCGTCGAGAGCCAGCCGACGATCCTCAACGTCCACCCTTCGCTCTTGCCCGCGTTCCCGGGTATGGACGCCCACGAGCAGGTGCTCGATGCCGGTGTCAAACAGACCGGTTGCACCGTCCACGTCGTCGACGAGACCGTCGACGGCGGTCCGATCGTCACACAGGAACCGATTCCGGTCTTCGAGGGCGACGACGAGAGCGACCTCAAAGAGCGCGTCCTCTATCAGGGCGAGTTCAAAGCGTATCCACGTGCAGTCACGTGGTTCGCCGAGGATCGCGTGACCGTCGACTACGATACCAGTGTCGTCCACGTCGAGGGCGACGAGAGCGGGGCGTTCCCGGCCCGACGCCTGACCAGCGAGGACCGGGTCGCCGACCTGCGCTACGGGGAGAACCCCCATCAGGACGCCGCACTCTACGCCGATCAGACCTGCGCGGAAGCAAGCGTCGTCTCGGCCCCCCAGCTCAACGAAGGCGCGAAGGGGATGGGCTACAACAACTACAACGACGCCGACGCCGCGCTGAACATCGTCAAGGAGTTCGACGACCCGGCCTGTGCGGTCATCAAGCACACCAATCCCGCGGGAGCCGCCGTCGCCGATTCGATCAGCCAGGCCTACGCCGACGCGCTCTCGACGGATCCCAAAAGTGCCTTCGGCGGAATCGTCGCGCTCAACCGCGAGTGTGACGCTGCCACTGCCGAGCAGATTGTCGAGTCGTTCAAGGAGGTCGTCGTCGCGCCGGGATACACAGAGGAGGCGCTAGAGATCCTCTTCGAGAAGGACAACCTCCGGGTGCTGGACGTGAGCGGGAGCTTCGAGACGACCGAGACACTGACCGAGAAGGATCTGGTCGGTGGGCGACTCGTCCAGCAGCGGGATCGACAGTCGCTGACGGTGGACGATTTGGAGGTCGTCACCGAACGCGAGCCGACCGACGAGCAGGTCGAGTCGATGCTCTTTGCCTGGCAGACGATCAAGCACGTCAAATCCAACGCCATCCTCTTCGCGAAGGGCACCGAGACCGTCGGGGTCGGAGCCGGGCAGGTCTCGCGTGTCGACGCCGTCGAGATCGCGAAGATGAAAGCCGAAAACGACGCCGAGGGCAAGGACGCCGACGGGGCGGTGATGGCCTCTGACGCGTTCTTCCCGTTTCCGGACGGCATCGAGGCCGCCGCCGAGGCCGGGATCGAGGCAGTCATCCAGCCCGGTGGCTCGGTCAACGACGACGACGTCATCGCGACGGCTGACGAACTCGATATGACGATGGTGATGACCGGAAAGCGGTGCTTCAGACACGACTGAGTCCTCTCGAAGGTGTGTCTGATGGTGGCCATTGTCGGTCTGTTCCGGATCGACCGCACGAAGACAGCCTTGTGACCGGACTGCACGAAGACAGCCTCGTGACCGGACTGCACGAAGACAGCCTCGTGACGGACTGCACGAAGACAGTCTCGTGACCGAATTGCACGTGGGCCCGGACGTCGAGCCTTCGCGAGTCTTTCAACGTGCGGTCCCACCGACAGATCGGTGTAACGATCACTACGAGGCCGTCACAGACGAAGATCGGTGTAACGGTCACCACGAGGTCGTCACAGACGACTCTCGGATTCGGGAACTGTGGGACCGTGCCCAGTCTCGTAGTCACGGACGTCTTCGCCGGGCTGGAGCGTGATCGCCTCGATCCTCGCGAGGTCCCGGATCGTCCGCGAGGAATCGATCTCCGGGGCCAGAAACCGCGGGGTCTCCCTGAGGGCGTACGCCTCGCCACCCTCGACGGTGAGTTCCTCGCAGGTGAAGCCGACAAATCCTGACAGTCCACTCCAGGCGTCGACACAGACCCGGTAACCGTCTGCCGCGGTCATCAGCAGGTGGGTCGTCTCGGGCGGGAACTCGGCGGCTTCCGCGACCGGTGCCATCGGGACGCCGCTCCAGCGACCCTCGATCGTTCGCCCGGAGTGGCAGTTGATCGTATACTCCCGGCTCCCCCACTCGAAGCGCTCGCGTGTCCCCGCCGCGTCCGCGAGCACCACCTCGCTGTCCCCTACGACCGTCACGGTCGAGTCGGACTCCTCTGGCGCCATCTTTCGAACGTTGATCACCGGGCTTGAAGAACGTACCGCCGCCGGGGACGCCCACCACGCCACCAGAAGTAATCAGTGGCGATTACATCGCCGGACGTAGAGCTAACCCGCTGGCGACCCTATTTAATCATGAGGGATAACCATGACCGAACTCGGCGGCTATCGCGATCGGGTCGCACGTGTCGACCTCACGAGCGGCGACGTACAGTACGAGAGCATCGACGACGAGGACGCCAGAAAGTACATCGGGGGACGGGGGCTGGGTGTCAAGTACGTCTTCGAGCAGGGGCCGGACGTCGATCCGCTCGGCCCGGAGAACCTGTTGGCGTTCATGAACGGCCCGCTGACGGGTACGCAGGCGACGATGAGCGGCCGGATGGCGGTCGTGACCAAATCACCGCTGACGAACACGGTCACGGACTCCCACCATGGCGGCTGGTCGGCCGCGCGTCTCAAGTGGGCCGGCTTCGACGCCCTGCTGTTCGAGGGGCAGGCCGACGAGCCGGTCTACGCTTACGTCGAAGACGGCGAACTCGAACTCCGGGATGCCTCCCACCTCTGGGGAATGACGACCCACGAGGCCCGCGAGACGCTCGAGGAGGAACTCGACGGCGAGTACGGCAAGAGCCTGAGCTTCATGGGGATCGGTCCCGGTGGCGAGAACGAGGTCCGGTTCGGCTGTATCATCAACGAGGACGACCGCGCGTCCGGCCGCGGCGGGACGGGTGCGGTCATGGGTTCGAAGAACCTCAAGGCCGTCGTCGTCAAGTCGGGCACCGACATGCCGAAACCGGCGGACAAGGAGACCTTCTCGAAAGGCCACAAGCAGGCGATGGAGGTCATCCGGGAGTCGGACGTGACCGCCCCGAACGAGGGCGGGCTGTCGGTGTACGGGACGAACGTCCTGACGAACCTCACCGAAGAGATGGACGGGTTGCCGACTCGCAACGGTCGGTACACCTCGACGTCCGCGGAACGCGAGGACGACCCGAGCGAGCCCAACATCGACGCCGAGAACACCTCCGGCGAGTGGGTCCGGGAGAACATCCTCGTCGACGAGCCGACCTGTCACTCCTGTCCGGTCGCCTGCAAGAAAGAAGTCGAAGTCGAGACCGAACTCGGCGGCGAGACACAGAACGTCCGGATGGAATCGCTGGAGTACGAGCCGGCCTTCTCGTTCGGCTCGAACTCGATGAACGACGACGCCGAAGTGACGGCGGTCCTGATCGATCGCTGCAACAAGTACGGCATCGACGCCATCGAGTCGGGCAACATGCTCGCGATGGCGATGGAGATGACCGAGAAGGGACAGGTCCAAGAGGGTATCGACTGGGGCGACCACGACGCCATGTACGAGATGCTGCGCAAGATCGCCGACCGCGAGGGCGAACTCGCCGACGCCCTGGCGGAGGGTGCGGCCGGTGCGGCCGAACGGTTCGACGCCGAGGACTCCCGGCTGGACGTCAAAAACCAGACCATCCCGGCCTACGACCCGCGTTCGATGAAGGGCATGGCCATCGGCTACGCTACCTCGAACCGCGGCGCGTGTCACCTCCGGGGGTACACGCCCGCAGCTGAAATACTGGGGATCCCCGAAGCCACCGACCCCGCCGATCCGGAGGGCAAGGGCGAACTCCAGGTGGTCTTCCAGGACCTGCACGCAATCTCTGATTCGTTCGATATCTGTAAGTTCAACGCCTTCGCGGAGGGCATCGAGGAGTACGTCCTGCAGTACAACGGCATGACCGGCCGGGACGTCTCCGAGGAGGAGCTACTCGAGGTCGGCAAGCGAGTCTACACCCTCGAACGCTACTACAACAACCTGGTCGGCTTCGACGGTGAGGACGACTCGCTGCCGGACCGGTTCGTCGAGGGAAGTGAGGACGCGATCCCCGGCATGGGGGCCGCCGAAGGGCAACTCGCAGAACTCGACCAGCTCAAAGCGGAGTACTACGAGGCCCGCCAGTGGATCGACGGCGTCGTTCCCGACGAACGGCTGGACGAACTCGACATCACGATCGGTCCCGGCACCGGCGTCTCCGCCGGTGCGTCCGCGGACGACTAATCGAAGCCGTTCGACACGGCGGTCACCCTCCGGCTCGCATCGCTTTCTGCGCGAACGACTCGACCAGCGACGGGACTGTGTCGTGCTCGCCCTCGAAGACGACCGTCACCTCAGTGAGTTCGATCGAGGGGCCGATCTCGACAGTTTCCGTCGAGAGGGTTGCCGTCCAGTCCGGCCCCTCGACGGTCGTCTCGTCGACGATCGTCCCGCCGAGTCCCGAGAGGTACTGTCGGGCCAGCCGCGCGGAGATCCCGCGAAAGGAACGTTCGACTCGCATGCGCTACCACGTGCGGAAGAGCGTCACTCGCCGAAGCGGATCCCGTCTTCGACGATCCGGGCGTTGCGTTCTCGGTTCATCTGTTCGGCGAGGTCGTCGTGGTCGTACAACTGGGCGATCAGATCGGCGTAGAGGTTGCGCCACGCGATGGCGTAGATCGGCGACTGTCCCCACGCGCGCAGTTCGACGACGTGCTCGTCGTAACGTTCGTGGCGGTCTTCGAGGGTTTCGATCGCGTCGGCAACCGCCCCGACGGCGTCGCGATCCGACCCGGCCGTCTCGATCGCTTCGTTGATCCGCTCTTGCCAGGACGCGACGACGCGTTGCATATCCGAGCCCGCGTCGATGCCCTCCTCCGGCAGGGCGTCGAGAATCGGCTTCGGGACGCCGAGTGACACAGTGTCCATAACCGAGGTACAGCCGGCGGATTGAAATAGCTTCGCCAGCGAATCGCCTGGCAGGGTCGTCGGATCAGCCGCCGGCGACCGGCGGAAACAGGCTCAGCGTCTCTCCACCCTCGAGGCCGGTTTCGAGGCCGTCGACGTGGATCACGTCCCGCCCGTCGCGCATCACGGTAACGTACTCCCGGAGCGAGCCGTCCTCCCCGTAGAGGTCGAGATCCGGAAACTCCGCCGTGAGTGTCTCGATGACGTCACCCACCGTCGAGGCGTCCTCGTACTCCCGGACGAGCGTCTTCTGGCCGACCACCTCGCGGAAGCTGGCGAAGAACCGCAGCGTGATCTCCATGTCCGAACAGTCGGCCTCGAAGGTCATAAGTACCTCCCAGGTGGTGCCTCGGCGCGGGCGTCCTGATAGAAAGCGCTTTTGGTCGGCCCACGCGAGAGACCGATAATGAGCCTCAGTGACCCGGACCGCGAACTCGTGACCGACCATCTCGGTCGCGAGCCCACACAGGCGGAGGAAGCTCTCTTCGAGAACCTCTGGAGCGAACACTGTGCGTATCGCTCCTCACGCCCGCTGCTGGGTGCGTTCGAGAGCGACGGCGAGAACGTGATCGTCCCGCCCGGCGACGACGCCGGCGTCGTCGCGATCCCCTCCGAAGGCGACGACCAGGTATACGTCGCCATGGGGATCGAGAGTCACAACCACCCCAGTTACGTCGATCCGTTCGACGGCGCGGCCACGGGCGTCGGTGGGATCGTCCGCGACATCCTCTCGATGGGTGCGTACCCGGTCGCATTGACTGACAGCCTCTACTTCGGCGATTTCGGCAAGGAGTACCCCCGCTATCTCTTCGAGGGGGTCGTCGAGGGGATCTCCCATTACGGCAACAGCATCGGCGTTCCGACCGTCGCCGGCAGCGTCGCCTTCCACGACGGCTACGAGGGCAACCCGCTGGTCAACGTCGCTTGCGTGGGGCTGACCGATTCCGACCGGCTCGTCACCGCCGAGGCCCAGAAGGCGGGGAACAAACTCGTCCTCGTGGGCCGCGAGACCGGCCGCGACGGTATGGGTGGAGCGTCATTCGCCAGCGAGGACCTCGCTGAAGACGCCGAGACCGAGGATCGCCCGGCCGTGCAGGTCGGCGATCCCTACAGCGAGAAGCTCCTGATCGAGTGCAACGAGCGACTGCTCGAGGAGGAGCTGATCGAGTCAGCCCGCGATCTCGGGGCAGCCGGGCTGGGCGGGGCGTCCTCCGAGCTGGTCGCCAAGGGCGGGCTCGGCGCGGCGATCGAACTCGATCGCGTCCACCAGCGCGAACCCGGGATGAACGGCACCGAGATCCTGCTGTCCGAATCCCAAGAGCGGATGGTCTACGAGGTCGAGCCGGGCAACGTCGACCGCGTCGCCGAGATCGCCGAACGGTACGACCTGCAGGCCTCTGTCATCGGAGAGACGACAGACGACGGGATCTACCACTGCACCTTCGAGGGCGACACTGTCGTCGAGACCGACGCCGAGTTCCTCGGTGAGGGTGCCCCGATGAACGACCTCGACCACGTCGAGCCGGCCCAGCCCGAGCGCGACCTGCCAGAGTTCGACCTCGAAACGGCCTTCGAGACGGTCGTGGGCTCGCCCAACACCGCGAGCAAGCGCTGGGTCTACCGCCAGTACGACCACGAAGTCCAGGTCCGGACGGCTACGCCGCCGGGCGACGACGCGGCACTGCTGGCGATTCGAGAAGCGAGCGCGGAAGACTCGAGCGGCGAGCGCCGCGAGCCCGGCACGGGGCTGGCCATTTCGGCCGGTGCGGATCCCAACTGGACGGCAGCGGCACCCTACGAGGGGGCACGTGCGGTCGGGCTGGAGAACGCGACCAACATCGCCGCGAAGGGTGCGACGCCGCTGGCCGCGGTCGACTGTCTCAACGGCGGCAACCCCGAGAAGCCGGACGTCTACGGCGGGTTCAAGGCCATCGTCGACGGGCTGGCCGACATCTGTTCGACACTGGAGACGCCCGTCGTCGGTGGCAACGTCTCGCTGTACAACGATTCGGTCGAGGGACCGATCCCGCCGACGCCGACGCTGACGATGGTCGGCACGAAAGACGGCTACGACGCCCCGCCGATGACGCTGTCCGGCGAGGGAACCCTGCTGGTTGTCGGCGGCACCGACGACGGCCCTGCACTCGGTGGCTCCGAGTTGCTCGCGCGGCTGGACGGGAGCGACCGCTTCCCCGAACTCCCGGCGAACCCGGCGAAACTGATCGAGACGATCGCCGACGTCGCTGACTTCGAGAGCACGCTCGCGACCCACGACGTCAGCCACGGTGGGCTTGCCGTCACGCTTGCGGAGATGGTTACCGACGACGCCGGGGCGGACGTGGCCATCGAGGGTCCGCTCGCGCTGTTCGACGAACAGCCGGGCCGAGTCGTCGTCGAGACGGTCGCTCCCGACGCCGTGCGCGAGGCCTTCGACGGCGTCGCCCCCGTGCAAAAGCTGGGCGAGACGACGGCCGACGGAGTGCTCTCGGTCGAGGCCGGGGAAGACTCGCTCGATGTCGGCGCCGCCGAGGTGGCCGATCTGCGGGATATCATCGAGGACGAACTGTAGGATCCGGTACGGCTGTCGGCGGACTACACGTTTTTGTTCCAGGCGGTCGACACTGCGGCTAATGGCCGATCCGACGCCACTCGAACGCGCTCGGGAGAACGCGACCGGAATCGTATCCACGCTCGTTACTGGCATCTGGCTCGCCGCGCTGTTCACCGGCCAGGGCTGGTGGCTCCCGTTCATGCTCGTTGGATACATCGTGTTCGTCCCACTGACGGCGCTGCTGTTCGGCGACGAGGACGACATCGCAGAGTGGTGGGACGACGACGAAGGGATCGAGACGAAGAAAGCCCAAGAGCACACCGACGACCAGCTCGACGCACTGGAGACGTTACGAGAGCGGTACGCTCGCGGCGAACTCACCGACGAGCAGTTCGAACGCAAGGTCGAGCGGCTACTGGAGACCGAAACGCTCGAAGACGTCGAGGACCGAACGCGGGCAACGCCGGACCACGCGGAACACGACCGCGATCCGGAACGGGAGTTCTCGTAGTCGCGATCATCAACAGTTATCGCCCTCCCGCTCTCGAAGGCAGGTATGACCGACTTCTCACGGCGAGTCGAACAGATATCGATCTCGGGGATCCGCGAGGTGTTCGAGGCCGCAGGCGAGGACGCGATCAACCTCGGACTCGGTCAACCGGACTTCCCGACGCCCGAACACGCCCGCCAGGCCGCCATCGAGGCGATCCAGAGCGGTGACGCCGACGGCTACACCTCGAACAAGGGGACCCGAGAGCTTCGGGAGGCAATCGCCGAGAAACACGCCCGTGACAACGACCTCGACGTCGATCCCGAGGACGTCATCGCGACTGCCGGCGGCAGCGAGGCGCTCCACCTGGCGCTCGAGGCTCACGTCGACCCTGGCGAAGCGGTGATATTCCCGGATCCGGGCTTTGTCTCTTACGACGCGCTGACCCGCCTCGCCGGCGGGACGCCAACGCCCGTCCCGTTGCAGGCGGATCTGACGCTCGATCCGGCGACCGTCGAGGAGGCGATCACCGACGACACCGCCGCGTTCGTGATCAACAGCCCCGCAAACCCGACAGGTGCGGTCCAGTCACCCGAGGACATGCGCGAGTTCGCCCGGATCGCCGACGAGCACGGCGTGCTCTGTATCACCGACGAAGTGTACGAACACATCGTCTTCGAGGGCGAACACCGCTCGCCACTCGAGTTCTCCGAGGAAGGCAACGTCGTGTTGATCAACGCCTGTTCGAAGACCTACTCGATGACCGGGTGGCGACTCGGCTGGGTTACCGGCCCGACCGACCGGATCGAGCGGATGCTGCGCGTCCACCAGTACATCCAGGCTTGCGCCAGCGCACCTGCCCAGTACGCCGCCGAGGCCGCCCTCTCCGGACCCCAGGACGCCGTCTCCGAGATGGTCGCCGCCTTCGAACGGCGACGGGACGTCCTGCTCGATGGCTTCGAGGACATGGGACTGACCTACCCGATGCCGAAGGGTGCGTTCTACGCGATGCCAGCGGTACCTGACGGCTGGGTCGAGGAAGTCATCGACCGCGGCGTGGTCGTCGTCCCCGGCGACGCGTTCGGCCGGCACGGCGACGGCTACGCCCGCATCTCGTATGCGACCGGCGTCGAAGATCTGAAAGAAGCGATCGAGATCATGGACGCCGCGACGCGAGCGGTCCGGTAGCCCGACTCTCGGCGCTTTTCCGTTCGAATCCGGGCACACGGCAGCCGCTCGCGAGTTCGCGAGCGACAGAATGCTCGGGCAGGGATTGGAACCCGATGTCAGACGTGCTCACGGCGTTTCGTGCGTCTGCCGTGGCCCACATTCCGTCCCTGCGCGTGGCTCCTTCTCGCTTACTTCGGTCGCTCGAAAAGCCATGCTCGGTCAGGGATTTGAACCCTGGTCCTCGGCTCGAAAGGCCAAGATGATTGGCCGGACTACACCAACCGAGCGTTCGACGTTGGGAACGATGGCTTGCGGGGTTATAAATCACACCAATCGGAGCGGGCACGGGGCGTGCTACACTATCCCGCGTGCGAGCACAGGACCGCGACGACGAGCGAAGCCGCAAGCCCTGTCGCAACATCCATATCCGGCGGACGATACCCACGCGTATGGGATTGCTCGGCCGACTGTTCGGTTCGTCCGTGGGCGGATCGCGGGTCGCACTGCTCGTGGACGGACCGAACGTCTTCCGCGAGGAGTTCGATGTCGATCTGGACGACCTCCGCGACGTCGCGAGCGCACGCGGCAGACTCGTGGCGACGCGACTGTATCTCGACGAACACGCGACGCCCGGCCTGATCCAGGCGGCCGAAGCCCGCGGGTTCGAGGTTGTCACGACGAGCGGTGACGTCGACGTCAGACTCGCCGTCGACGCGGCCGCCATCGCCGCCCGCGGTGACGCCGACGTACTGGCGATCGCCTCCCGCGATACCGACTTCAAGCCGGTGCTGGAACTCGCCGCTCGCGACGGACTTCGGACGGTCGCGATCGCACCGGGCACGTACGGCCGATCCGACGCCCTTCGAAACGCCGCTCACGAGACCGTCACCCTCGACGGCGAGGATTGATCGACTCCTGAAAACATCCTTTCTGTGATAATATCATCTTTTAATAGGCATGCCCGTGATATTTCTAATGGTATGTCAGTGAATACCGAACAAGGCCCGTTGTACAGATTCTACCGGAACCGGATCGGCGAACCCGATACCGCCGACGAGGTGCGGGGCTACTGGGTGTTCCTGATCGGGCTCCTTCTCGGTGCTGTCGGGCTCGTCCTGTTTTTGCCGAGCGAGTCCGCAGCGGGTGTCAGTGGGTTCACGCTCCGAGAAGGGAGCATCATGTTATTGGCCGTTGGTCTCGCGATGCTGGTGGCCGGTCCGGTAATCCGGCTCCCCTTGCAGTCGTGGGCTACGTACGCGGCGTATCTCGGACAGGCGATCTGTCTCGCGGCCGTCGCCTGGTTCGCTTTTGTCTTCCCAACCGAGTGGTCGACGCTCACCGGCAACCAGCCTGTGATCTTCCTGTACGCCGCCGGGCTGGCGATCATCACGCTGGCGGGCATCTTCGGCTCGGTAATCGGCGGGACGACCCGTGAGGCACTCGACGCCAGCGAGCAGCGCACCGACGAACTCGAGGCCGAACTCGAAGCGGCAAGAGAAGAGCGCGAAACCGTCCAGTCGGAACTCACAGCCGACCTCGAAGAACTCGAGGCGCTGGTCGCTTCGCTTCATGCCAGCCAGGCGCAGTTCGAGCTGTACGAGGACCGGGCCTCGGAGTGGCGCTGGCGACTTCGACACCGAAACGGCAACGTCATTGCCGCAAGCGGTGAGGGGTACACCCGCAAGCACAACGCCAAGAAAGGGATGGCAAGTGTCCGACGCAACGCGCTCGGCGCGACGCTCCTGGAGATCGTCCCCGAACCGGACGAAGAGCCAGCAGACGCGCTGGAAACCGCTCCGATTATCCCGAACATGACAGACGAAAGCAAGGCGACGTTCGAGCTGTACGAGGACCGGGCCTCGGAGTGGCGCTGGCGGCTGGTCCACGACAACGGGCATATCATCGCCGACAGCGGTGAGGGCTACACCCGCAAACAGAAGGCGCGCCAGGGTATCGACAGCGTCAAGGGGAACGCCGGCCCGGCCAGTTATCTCCAGTTCGATCCGGCGTCGTTCGAGATCTACCGTGACAAGGCCGGCGAGTGGCGGTTCCGCTTGCTCCACCGTAACGGGAACATCCTCGCGGCGGCCAGCGAGGGCTACACCCGCCGGCGCGACGCCAAGCGTGCGGTCGACTCGATCCGGGGAGACGTCTCCGAGGACCGCTTCGACATCTACGAGGACAACCGCGGCGAAACCCGCTGGCGCTGGCGGTCCGGAAACGGCGAGATCGTCGCCACGAGCGGCGAAGGCTACAGCTCGGAGTCGGCGGCCGAAGACGCACTCGAGCGCGTCCAGCGTCTCGCACCCGACGCGGACGCACTCGACGTCGGACTCGCAGCCTTCGAGGTCTTCGAAGACCGCTCAGAGCAGTGGCGCTGGCGGCTGCGCCATCGAAACGGCAACGTCATCGCCGACAGCGGCGAGGGTTACGCCGAGCGCAACAAGGTCCACGACGCCATAGCGAGCGTCAAGAAGAACGCGCCGGGTGCGGACGTCGAGTAACCGACGCGTTCGGGATCTCCTCGAAGCCGTATTTACC
Organism: Halapricum sp.; assembly: GCA_048623335.1. Lineage (GTDB taxonomy): Archaea > Halobacteriota > Halobacteria > Halobacteriales > Haloarculaceae > Halapricum. The sequence continues at coordinate 541 of JBMCBU010000028.1, read as the reverse complement.
GTCCGTCACTCGGCCTCGAACAGCTCCGGGTTCTCCAGGGCGAACTCGACGCCCTCGCGGAAGCCGGCCCGGAACCACGCACGGCGCTTCTCGTCGACGTCGTCCGGGACGCTCTCGACGGCCGCCGCGTCGACACTCGTGTCCATCGATCCGTCCTCGCTCTCCCCGGCACCAGGCTCGATGTCGTCGATGTCCGGCACGTCCACGTCTCGGGCGTCGGCCTCGCTGTCGCCGTTCTCGGCCCACTGTTCGAGGCTCCCGTACTCGTCTTTGAGCTCCGCGAAGGTGGCGTCTTCCGCTGCCGGGCCGAGGAACTGTTCGAGGACCTGTTTGTAGAACATCTTGACGTGTTGGCCCTCTTCGGCGAGTCGGTCGAGATCGACCGGCCACTCTTCGGCGATCGTCTCCGCCGCGTCTTCTTGCTGTTCGGTCTTGAAGTTCGTCTCGACGATCTCGACCTCGTCGGGATAGTGCTCGGAGCTCATCGTCCCGGCTATCGCTCCCGATCACTATCAAATGCGGGGGCTTTGCCGTCATCGTA
>JBMCBU010000027.1:0-14635 GCA_048623335.1 Halapricum sp. | reverse complement strand
GGCACGGTGGGCCGTTACCCCACCGTCTACCTAATCGGCCGCAGCCACATCCTGTCGCGCCGGAGCGTTTCGAGCTCGAGCCACTCCAGGCATCGAGCCGTATGCGGTATTAACCTCAGTTTCCCGAGAGTATGCCGCTCGACAGGGTAGTTTGGCCACGTGTTACTGAGCTATCTGCCACGGGTCTAAACCCGTGCGACTAGCATGGCTAAATCGGACTCCGATAGCAATGGCCTCCGGCAGGATCAACCGGAATGGGTCCCCAGTCATGGGGGCTGGCGGAGACACGCTATGTCTCTGTCCGTCAGTTGATGATAAAACGCCGATAGAATCGGTGAAATACCATCGAACTGTCAAGGCTCACATCAGAACCCATCTGTACGGTGTGACCCGCAGGTGTGGGCTCCTCATCTCTCGCAGATCGCCACAACGATGTGCTGGCGATCCGGACCGTTGCGGAGCAACGCTCCTGCGACATCGTCATCATCGACGGGAGAAAACCCGTCTAGAGTTGCGGTGGCGTGGCGACCGAGGTCGCCGTCCGCCACCTGCCGTGTGCATTCCATCCGATGGGAGGGGTATACAAAAACCCGTCGAAGGGGAGGGCCGTATGTGGACCGGGACCACGGCTCTGTGAGATAATTATCATCTGTAATTTATAGTACTGGATCTGACTTTTGCGCAACCAATCTGAAATACACCGGTCCGGATGATCGGTGGCGTATCACCTAATAGCCTTCTTGGCGCCCGCAGAGACGAGTTCTCGGACGTCGAGGAGTCATAGGGATTAGCGTAGAACTCCATAGGTTTCTCTCGGGAAGTCGCTATCCATCACCCGATCGGAGGTGGATTTCTCCGATCGGCTACGCGAATTCCCACGAGTGGACCGTCGTGAACGCTGCTTTTCTCGTCGAAATTCGTGGCGACGTGGAGATGGTCATCTCCGCGGCGACGTGAAGCCACCCCGGGGCAGTCGCCTTGTACCGCCTGTACATCGAAGACCACGGACTCACACCGTTCGATGCGCTCCATCTCGTCGAATCGAACGGCGACACGTTCGTCTCCAGTGACAACGCGTACGATAAGAGCAGATCCCGGCCAGAGTTGAAAGCGCTCAGCGAGGAGGGACGCTCGCTCCGAAACCACTAACCGCCTCACGTACCTTTACTCGTCTAATGGACTGGACCGAAAAGTACCGGCCGTCGACACTCTCGGAGGTCCGGGGCAACGACAAGGCCCGCGACGCTCTCCGGAAGTGGGCCGATACCTGGGAAGGCCACCGCGAGGCGGTCGTCCTGCACGGCTCTCCCGGGGTGGGCAAGACTTCGGCCGCGCACGCGCTGGCCAGCGACAAGGGCTGGCCGACGATCGAACTCAACGCGAGCGACGCGCGCACGAAGGACGTCATCGAGCGTGTCGCCGGCGAGGCGGCCCGCTCGGGTACGCTCGCGCAGGGTGGCGCTGGCCGGCGGCTCGTCATCATGGACGAGGCCGACAACCTCCACGGCAACGCCGATCGGGGTGGTGCCCGGGCGGTCACCTCGCTCGTCAAGGACGCCGATCAGCCGGTGATCCTCATCGCCAACGACTTCTACGAGATGTCAAAGGGCCTGCGCAGCGCCTGCCGGGATATCGAGTTCCGCGACGTGAGCAAGCGGTCGATCATCCCCGTGCTCAGAGACATCTGTCGCAGGGAAGGCGTCAAATTCGAATCCGAAGCACTCGAGCAGATCGCCGAGACGAACAGCGGCGACCTCCGTGGGGCGATCAAGGACCTGCAAGCACTAACTGAGGGCCGTGATTCGATCGTCGCGGCGGACGTGATCACGGGCGAGCGCGACACGACGCAGGGCATTTTCGAGTACCTCGACGTCGTCATCAAGGAGGGTGACGCCGAGACGGCTCTCAAATCGTCTTACGACGTCGACGAGACGCCGGACGACCTGATCAACTGGATCGCCGATAACGTTCCGAAGGACTTCGAGGGAGCGGAATTGGCTCGTGCGTACGACGCGCTCGCGCGTGCGGATCGATGGCTCGGACGAGTCCGGACGACCCAGAACTACAGCTTCTGGAAGTACGCCGGGGACAACATGACCGCGGGTGTCGCGGCCGCACGCGGCGGACAGAAAGGTGGCTGGACGCGCTATGGGCCGCCGTCGTACTGGTCGAAACTGGGACGCACGAGAGGGACTCGAAAGACCCGCGATCACATCGCGCGTGAGATCGCGACCCACAACGGGACCAGCATCTCGACCGCCCGTCGGGAGGTCATGCCGTTCCTGGCGACGATGACGCACCACTGCAAGAACCGCGAGCTGACCGTTGCGATGGCCGCCGCCTACGATCTCGACGCCAGCCACGTCTCTTTTATCACCGGCAGTGGCGAGACCACGAACAAGGTCAACTCGATCGTCGAAGACGCCCAGCAGTTGCGCGAGGAAGAGACAGTAAAAGCCAGTGGCGAGGCGTTCGCGGGACGGGCCAGCACCGAGAGCGTAGACGAATCCGACGCCGACAGCAACTCGAACGACGCGCGAGGAACCGCCGAATCGCAAACGGATCAGGCGACGACGGCGCCCGGCCCCGAACAGGACGACAACACAGGCGACACCAGTCCCCAGAGCGAAGAACACGGGGACGACGGTCAAACGGGACTATCCGATTTCATGTGAGGATGACAGGCGTGCCGATTCAGTACGCCATCGGGCGATCGATCCGAAGCGGATGTACAGGGATCGCCACGAGTGAGAGGGATTCGCGTAGCCGATCGGAGGTGGTACTCTTCCGATCGGCTACGCGAATCACTATCAGTAGTTGTAGCTTCTGCATTGAACGGGCCGAAAACAAGAACACGAAACCGACAAGCCCTGACCCCTCGAACGGATAGTCGATGGACGCGCTGTCGCGCTATGAGCCGATCGTCGACGACTTCGAGGCCTTTCGTTCGGCTTGCCGTCGACCGCTCCCCGCTGTCGTTCGGGTCAACACGATCAAGACGACGGTCGAGCGGGCGAGGCAAGGGCTCGAAGCGGCCGGTATCGAACTCGATCCCGTCGAGTGGCACCCCGGACTCTTCCGGTTGCCCGAGGATCAACCCGGCGCGAACTGGCCGTACACGCACGGCTGGATCCACGGCCAGGAAGAAGTCTCGGCAGTCCCGGCGACGGTACTCGACCCTCAACCCGGCGAGCGGGTCTGGGACGCGACCGCCGCGCCGGGCAGCAAGACCACGCAACTGGCGGCACTGATGGACGACTGCGGTCTCCTCGTGGCGACCGACAACAACATGGGCCGGCTATCGGCGCTGCGCTCGAACACCGAACGGCTGGGCGTGACGAACGTCGCCGTCACCAACGAGGACGCGCGAAACCACTCGCTAAAACCGTTCGGTGGGGAGCCCTACGACCGGGCACTGGTCGACGTGCCCTGCTCCTGTGAGGGAACGATCCGCAAGAACCCCGACACGCTCAAGGAGTGGTCGCTCGGCCACGTCAAGGGGATCGCCGGCGTCCAGAAGGGCATCCTCTCGCGTGCGATCCAGGCCACCCGCGAAGGTGGCACTGTCGTCTACTCGACCTGCACGTTCGCGCCCGAGGAGAACGAGGGCGTCCTCGATCACGTCCTCGAGGCCGAAGACTGCCGGCTCCTCAACGTCGAGCTACCCCTGAAGACGTCGCCCGGGATCACCGAATGGGACGGCGAAGCGTTCGATCCACAGGTGGGCGCGGCCCACCGGATCTACCCCCACTACAACGACACTGGCGGCTTTTTCCTCGCGAAACTGGGGGTGACGGGATGAGCGAGAACGTCAGCCATCGATTTGATCGGCTCCCGGCGACGGCGCTCGACCGTGAAGTCGCGGGGCGGCCGACGCGCGAGGCGATCCTGGACTTCTGGGACGAACGGTTCGGCGTCCCGCCCGAGACGTTCGAGACTTACACGTTCTGGGAGCGTGGCAACGGCAAGATCTGGGCCTTCGCGGCGGACCTGGAGACGCCGGTCGACGTCGAGGCGCTGGGGATGTCCTTCATGCGCACGCGCCAGGAACACTGGAAGCCGACGACCGAAGCCGTCCAGCGGTTCGGCTCCCGGGCTGATCGAAACGTCGTCCACCTCGACCGGGAGGCTGCCGAGCGGTTCCTGGCCGGCGAGGATCAAACTCTCGAATGGAGTGGCGACTGGGGCTATCTGATCGTCACCCACGACATCGCCGGTAGGCCCGAGCCGATCGGCGTCGGCCTGTACGTCCACGGCGAGTTGCGCTCGCAGATCCCCAAGGGGCGTCGTCGCGAGCTTGGCGGCGAATAGCGCCGGTTTCGCCCGTTCGAGACGGCACCGATAAGTGCGCCGGGACGGACCCACGGGTATGCACGCGACTGCGAAGGCCCACCCGATACAGGGGCTTGTGAAGTATCACGGCATGCGCGATCCGGAGTTGCGCTATCCCTACCACGACAGCATCAGCGTTTGCACGGCCCCGAGTCACACGAAGACGACCGTTTCTTTCGATGTCGACGAGGAGACGTACGTCGTCGACGGCGAGCCGGTGACCGGTCGCGGGGCCGAACGGATCGAATCCGTGCTCGACCACGTTCGCGACCTCGCCGACGTCGACCGCCCGGCCCGCGTCGAGAGCGAGAACTCCTTCCCGACGAACGTCGGGTTCGGGTCGTCCTCGTCGGGATTCGCCGCGCTGGCGATGGCTGCCGCCGAGGCCGCCGGTCTCGATCTGACTCGTCCCGAGATCTCGACGATCGCCCGGCGTGGTTCGGCCTCTGCCGCACGGGCCGTCACAGGAGGGTTCTCCGTGCTTCACTCCGGCAAGAACGACGAGGACTGTCGCGCCGAGCGGATCGACACCGATCTCGATGAGGAACTCCACGTCGTCGCCGCGCTCGTGCCCACCTACAAGGAGACCGAAGCGGCCCACGCCGAAGCGACCGAGAGCCACATGTTCGACGCCCGGATGGCGCACGTCCACGAACAGATGGACGAGATGCGCGATGCACTCCGGGCGGCCGATTTCGGGCGCGCGTTCGAACTCGCAGAGCGAGATACCCTCTCGCTGGCTGCGACGACCATGACCGGCCCGTCGGCGTGGGTCTACTGGCAGCCACGGACGATCGAGGTCTTCAACGCCGTCCGACAGTTGCGCTCGGAAGGCGTCGAAGCCTACTTCTCGGGCGATACGGGCGCGAGCATCTACGTCAACACAACCGAAGAGCACGTCGAAGACGTCCGCGAGGCGATCTCGGATCTCGGGATCGAGACTCGCCACTGGACGGTCGGTGGGCCGGCTGAAGTCCTCGGGGACGACCAGGAACTGTTCTGACACGAACCGATGTAGGCCCCTTCCGCAGACTCCAGATCGACAGGGATCATGAACGGCCGACTATCGACTCTCCCGTTCGAACGATAGGAACGACGATGAAGGTTTTGCCGTCTTGCGATCTATCCCCGTGACAGAGAGAAACAATGACCCCGTCGACCGGAATACTTTAATAGCGTAAAACTGTAGAAGTAGGTACCAGAACGCTCCTGGCGTTCGGCAGCATCGTGCGACGCCCAACATGACAGGGAATCTCGTTATCAGGCGCCAGCCATTTTGTAGCGGCATCGCTGTCACATACGGGAGCGGTATGGCATCGGAGGGTTACAAACCATGGCAGACTCGATAGACGAATCCAAGAACGTATCGGTAACAGATGACGAACTCGAAAACAACTCGAAGGGCGAACTGATCAAGCTCGCCGGCAAACTTCGGGATCGACGAAACGAACTCAACCAGCTCGCTTCTGAACGCGCCTCGAAACGTGACGATCTAAACGCGAAGACTCGCGAGAAGGTCGACGAAGCACAGCAACACCGCGAGAAGCGTGACGAGCTAAACGAGCAGGTCCAAGAGCACAAAGAAAAGCGAAACGAACTCAACGCGAAGGCCAACGAGCTGTTTGAACAGGTCGAGCAGAAGAAAAACGAGCTCGAACTCAACGAGGGCAAGAGCATCGACCAGCTCAAAGACGAGATCGAAGATCTGGAGTTCAAACAGCAGACTGAAGTCCTGGGAACCGACGAGGAACGCGAACTGATCGAGAAGATCGAGGCCAAACGCGAGAAGCTCCAGGAACGCAAAGCAAAGCTCGAGCAGACCGACGACGTCGACGAGCTCAAAGAGGAGGCCGAAGAGATCCGCTCGGAGGCGTCCCGTCACCACCAGAAGGTCACGGAGCTGGCCGACGAGGCTCAAAAGCACCACAACAAGATGATCGAGGCCTATCGCGAGGCCGACGACATCCGTGACGAGGCCGACGAGACACACGAGAAGTTCGTCGAAGCTCAGGAAGCGGCCGACCAGCACCACGAGGACTTCGTGCGCGTCCAGAAGCGCCTGCGTGAGCTGGACAAAGAAGAGGAACAAGAGGAGCGCCAGGAGCGCGAGCAAAAGCAGGAGGCCGCCCGCGAGGAGGCCGAGGAAATCTACCAGAAGTTCAAAGACGGCGAGACCCTCGAAACCGAGGATCTCATGAAGCTCCAGAAGACGGGGCTGCTGTAAGCGCTATTATGCCGTCGCTGTGAACGCGGAGTGTCGAAGATTTTTATAGACTCGCCGTCTGCTCTGTGCTGTGACAACGCTGGTCGTCTGCATCGATCGGGGTGGTGCGGTCACGGGCGACGCGGACGCTCCCGTCGTCGGGTGGGAAGCCGTCGAGTCGCTGGTCACGGACTTCGGCGTCGAGGATCCGGAAGACAGTCAGGTGAACTGCCTGCTCGAATCGCTTCGTGTCGCTCGCGACCTCGAAGACGACGGCGACGAGGCAGTCGTCGCGGTGCTCTCGGGTGTCGGCGACCCGGTCAGCATCGACCGCGCGGTCGCCCGCCAGACCGATCAGCTCATCGGGGAGTACGATCCGGATTCGGCCGTCGTCGTCGTCGACAGTGCGGAAGACGAACGGTTGGTCCCGATCATCGAGAGCCGGATCACCGTCGATGCCGTCGACCGGGTCGTCGTCCGACAGGCCAGGGACATCGAATCGACGTATTACTTGCTCAAGCAACTGCTCGGCGACGAGGAACTGCGGGAGACGGTGTTCGTCCCGGTCGGGGCGGCGCTGATCGTCTTTCCCGTCCTGTTGTTGCTCGTCGGAGACATCGCCGTCGCGTTCGGCGCGATCGCGGCTGTCTTCGGCGTGTTCCTCCTCTACAAGGGACTCGGGATCGACGAATTGCTAGAAATTGCCACGGCACAGATCCAGCGGGCACTGTACTCGGGTCAGGTCGCACTCGTCACGTACGTCGTCGCAGCCGGGCTGGCGCTGATCGGTATCTTCGCCGGCGCACTCGGCGTCTCGACGGTCTCGAGCGATGCGCCGTTGCTGGTCGGCATGCGCTTTGTCTACGACGCGATCCCGTGGGCGACGGGAGCGGCGCTGGCAGCGAGTACCGGTCGACTCGTCGACGAGTTTATCCGGGACGAGAAGGTTCACACGGCGTACCTGAACCTGCCGTTCGGTGCGGTCGCAGTGGGACTCGTGGTCCGGGGCATCGCCGCGTACTTTCTGACCCGCAGCGAAACGATCGAGCCGGCCACGGTTCCGGCGATCGAATTCGGGCCGCTCAGAGTCGCCGAGACCGTCCTGGAACCCGGTTTCGGACTTGGAATCTACTTGGTCGCTGGCGTCCTCGTCAGTCTGCTTGGTGTGCGCTTTGCCACACACCTGAACACGACGACTACCGACGAGCGCGAGACCGCCGGAGAGTGACACCAACGCGTATAAACGCTACAGCACCGAGTGGGTCGCATGAACGAAACGATTCGCGCAATGGGGCACGAAAACGTCACAGCCGCCCACGAGAGCACGTTCGAGTTGACCAGCGACGACTACCTCACGCCGGCAGGCGACTGCATTCTCGGAATCGAGGCCGACCGTGTACCCGCCGAGTTCGACGACGCGTTCATCGAGACCTGCCAGTCCGCAGATGCGACGATCACCGCCACGCTCGAAGCAGACGGATACGAAGTGACGGTCTCGGGTCATGGCCACCCGGACCTGACGTTCGAGAACGACCGCTCGATGGTCGCTCGAACGAGCGAGTACGTCGACGATCGGACGATCATGATCGGGGCCGATGCCGCCGCAGCCGACCTGGACCGCGAGCTGGTTGACGCCCTGGCCGACGGTGCCGAAGTGACGTTGACACTCTCTGTCGAGTGAGTCATCTCACAGAGCCGATGACGACCGCGGCGTTTTTTCGCTTCCGATCCCCAGTATCGTCCATGTCTGACGACGAGCCAGCCGAGAACATCAGCGGTGGCGACGCTGGGGGCGGACAGGCCACGATCTTCGAGACTGACGAACCGGCGACCCGGGCCGAAGCAGTCGTCGATCGCCTCGGCGAGCTGTACTGGCAGAAGACCTACGGCGGCCAGGACGCCTTCGAGTCGCTGGTCCGGACGATCCTCAGCCAGAACACCTCCGACAAGGCCAGCCAGCCCGCCCACGATAGCCTGATCGAACGGTACGGGACGGGGGATCTGGTCGAAAACCTGGCCGAGGCAGACCAGCAGCGACTGGCCGAGACGATCTCCTCGGCCGGGCTGTACAACCAAAAATCCGAGCGGATCGTCACGATTGCCAGGCGAATACGCGAGGTGTACGGGGGCGAGGCGGCGTTCGACGAGTTCGTCCGTGAGGGCGACGCCGAGGACGTCCGTGACTCCCTGCTCGAATACAACGGCGTCGGTCCCAAAACGGCAGATTGTGTCCTGCTGTTCTCGGGCGGGCAAGACGGCGTCTTCCCCGTCGACACCCACGTCCATCGGATCGCACGCCGACTCGGTCTCGCACCGCCGGATGCCGATCACGAGACCGTCCGCGAACACCTAGAACAGGACGTCCCTGGCGAGAAGTGTGGCTTCGGGCACACGGCGATGATCCAGTTCGGGCGAGAGTATTGCACTGCCCGAAAACCGGCGTGCCTGGACGACCCCGAGGCCTGCCCGATGGCGGATCTCTGCGACCAAGTCGGCGTCGACCCCGAGCGGAACACGGTCGTCGACCCCGCTGAAGCCGTCGAGCCCTGACAGCTGACGGGTCCGATCAAAACCGGTCTTCCCAGCGGAACCGACCGTCACGCTGGATCACCTCGCCGTCGACTTCGAGCCGTGAGCCGTCGTCCATGTTCGTGATGAGATCGACGTGGACGGCGCTGTCGTTGCCGTGTTCGCCATCGGGCAGGCAGGCGTCGTAGGCCCGACCCAGCGCCAGGTGGATCGTCTCGGCCATCTTCTCGTCGAAGAGGATCGAGTCGGTCGGCCGATCGATCCCGCGGTTCATCCCGATTCCTAGTTCTCCGAGCCGGCGCGCCCCCTCGTCGGTTTCGAGTACGTCCCCGATGACATCCTCGTTCGTCGCTGCGCTGTAGTCGGTGACGACGCCGTCCTCGAAGGTCAGGCGCACGTCTCGAACACGCTTGCCTCGGATCGTCATGGGAACGTCGAATGTGACGTGTCCGTCGGGCGAGGCGGGTGCAGTGAAGACCTCGCCACTGGGCAAGTTATGCGAGTCGTAGGCGACCGAAGCCGCGCTGTTGACCGCGGTTCGGCCCTCGATGGACATCGTCAGATCGGTGTCCTCGCCGACGAGTCTGACCTCGCTGCCAGCATCGAGGACGTCCTTCAGCTCGGCCATCTCCTCGGCCAACTCGTCCCAGTCACGGAGGACGGCGTCGTAGACGAAGTCCTCGTAGGCAGGCAGACTCATCCCGGCTTGCTGGGCCAGCGATCGAGTGGGGTGGACCGTCGAGACCCAGTCGGTGTCCAGCCGCGCCTCTCGAACTCCCTGGCGGGCACGATTGTACGTGTTCTGGCGTTCACCCGGGACGTCGGCCGTCGCAGCGGTGTTGCGGCCACCGCCTAGAAGCAAAACGCTGTCGGCGCGCTCGTACAGTGCGAGTTGGTACTCCGGGTCACTATCGAACGCACCGTCGTGTGCCCGGAGGTATGCCCGTTCGATCTCGTCGGATTGATATAGCGATATGAGATTTGCGCCTCGCGCGCCCAGTACGCGGGCGGTCGCAACCGCGAGGTCATGGGCACCGTCGGCGACTGCCAGCACGACGTCATCGCCGCGTTCGATCCGTGCGCTCCAGTCGACTAGCGTCTCGGCGTGCTCGTCTATCCGATCGTCCATGGACTCCCTTCGAACAGCGCCGGCAAAACGACTGCGACGAAACGCCCTTGGTCGCCGGCGACGACCGCTGGCGTATGGAGATCGCACCGCGAGTCTGGACGCGCGCCATCGAGTGGTCCTACGGTGACTACGAGGAGCCGCTTTCGGTCCACGTCGTCCGTCCCGAGGAGACGACAGTGATGATCGGCGGCGGCGACGAATCGATCGCTCCGGAAGTGGTCGCGTTCGCGAGCGAACACGGGGTTGAGACCGTCGTCGTCGAACACGCGCACGTCGACCATTACGGGGCCGTCCCGCAACTCCGGGCGCAACTCGGCGTCACCGTTGCCGCGCCGGCACGCGATCGCACTGCGCTGGACCGGGCCGGGATCGAGGTCGACGTTTCCTTACACGACGGCGACAGACAATGGGGGATCGAACCGATCGCCGCACCCGGCCACACGCCCGGGAACATGTCGTATCGAGTAGGAGACGTGCTGTTCGCCGGCGATACAGTGGTCGGAAGCGACTCGCAGTTCGCGGCTGTCGACGACTGGAGCGGGAAGCTCGCGGTCGTCGAACCTCGGTTCAATCACGACGACGCGCGAACCCGCGAGAGCGTCCGCAGGCTACGGGATCGCGGAGTCGAGACCGTACTCGTCTCCCACGGCTCGCACGTCCGTCGCGATGCGGGCGAGGCGATCGAAACGCTGCTTGCGGATCTCGATCTCTGACGTCCTCCGTGGCGAAAACGCCGAGGTTCCCACGCGCTTGGGATCGGATGAGCCGACGCCACCGGGAGGACGATCCCCTGTGGCGGTACTTCGGTGTGCACGCAAGCGGTCAGTCCCTCGCGAGAGTGGTGTGGATGGCCCGACTTCACAGGGATTCGCGTAGAAATCCATAGAGGAAGTCGAGATCCGTCACCCGATCGGAGGTGATTCCTCCGAGCTGCTACGCTCATCCCCATCAGTATCGACCGACGTCGAAGGTGACCCCTCGGCTGTCGTCGTCCCGCCGCTGGAACACCCTGCAAGTGCGGTTGCGGCGGTGAGCGTCAGCATCGCCCGGCGCGTCCAGCGTCCGCTCGTGGGCCGCCACAGGTATCGACCGCTCGGATGGCGAGCCGATCACTCTGTCGACACGTGGAGGGCAACCCTTTTGATTCGACCGGAACAGTTCCGGGTATGGACTGGCCACACGATCCCGACGGCGAGGAGGGAAGCGAGGGCCGACGCAAGTACGGCCACGCCGTCCTCGCGAAGAAAATCTCCGAGGAAGACTTCCCGCTGACGGCCCAAGAGTACGTCGACCAGTATGGCGACCACCCGGTGCGGATCGATTACGAGACGGTCGTGAGCGTCGCTGACGTCTTCGAGCACGTCGACGACGCTGAGTTCGAGGACTTCCCGGCGTTTCACAAGGCGGTCGGACGGGCGATGCGCGAGGCGGGCTACTGGCCGTACGAACTCGAGCGGGCGTAGTGGATCGACACACCAATACCGACCGGCCCACTACGCACAGGCAGTTGTGACGAACACGCAGCTCACCCACATCCAGATCGACAACTACGGTCCCTGGACAGTGACGCCCGAACCGCGCCGGGAAGTCGACCTCCAGACGCTCCAGTCGCGGCTGTACGCCGATCTGGCACAGTTTTTCGGCAATCGCGGCGGTTACACCTTCTTCACCCGGTTCGACAACATGATCGCGATCTCGAACGGGTTGACCATGGACGACCACGCGCTGTTGCAAGAATCGGTCGCCAACCGCTATCCCGTGACGATGAGTCTGAGCGTCGCCACCGGGCAGTCGCCCGCGGGTGCGCTCGCGACCGCGACCGAACAGCTCCAGGACGCCGGCAGCGCCCAGGACAAGTCCCGTCGGGAGATCCTCCGTGGTCGTCACATCGACGAACAGTTCCGAACCGACGAGGACCTCCGGATCGCGCACTTCGACGTCAACGACGCGACCGGCAAGTACACCGATCAACTCAGCGAGTTCGACACGTTCATTCGGATCGAACAGGGCTACGCCTCGCTGATGAAATACATGCGCCAGACCTACGACAGCCTCTCGTTTTTCGTCGGCGGCGACAACATCATCGCCGTCTGTTCGAAAATGGACACCGACGAATATCAGGACGCGATCGACCACGTTCGCGAGGACGTCGGCGTGGAACTCAAAGTCGGCGTCGGCGAGGGCCGGCGCGCCGACGAGGCGGGAATGGCCGCAAAGCACGCCCTCGAAGAGTGTCGGGCGACCGGGACGGACGTCGAACTGGACTGCTAGCCCGTTTCGAGGCCGCGAGCGTCGGAAGTCTCGAACCGGAGCCGATCCGAGGTGTACGGATCCGGTCGTTTCGGATCGAGCGAGGAACACGACACCGTGCCCGTCACGGCCATGACAACGTTAAGCATACGTGAGAGAACGGTATAAACGTACTGCAGGTACCTTTTAGATGCCGTCGTACAAAATAGCAGGTATGAACGGTGACGTCACAGTACAAGAGGCGATGACCCGTGACTACGTGGGGGTGAGTGGATCGGATAGTATTCGGGATACCGCCGAGTTGCTGCTCGAGGAGGACGCGCCGGGTGCGGTCGTTCTCAAAGGACAGGAGCCGATCGGAATCGTCACCGCCGGTGACGCTCTCTCGTGGGTGGTTCGCGACGGGAACGTCGACGCGTCCGTGACCGAGTGCATGACCGACAGCGTGCCGGAAGTCCGGCCGGAACAGCCCATCGAAGCCGCCGTCGACGAGTTGTTCGCCCGGTCGGCGACGCTGCTGGTCGTGGCCGACAACGGCGGCAAGCCCCTCGGCGTCCTCACCCAGCGTGACGTGATCGCGGCGACGACGTTCACGCCGACCGAGACGACGGCCGAACGGGACGTCGAGCCGGCGCGTGTCGAATCCGAATCGCAGGCACCCGCCGACGCGGATGGCGGCTACAGCGAGCAGGGGATCTGCGAGCGGTGTGGCGCGCTCACGGCCGATCTCGTCTCGTTCAACGGCCAGCTTCTCTGCCCGGACTGTCGCGAAGTCTAATGTCCGGACGCGACCAAGGCGACATTCGATCGGACGTGGGCAAACCGACGTCACCGAGCGCCACAGCGAGACGATGAGCGCCGTCACGGTCGAGGCGGCGACGATGAGCGATCTGGATCGGCTCGTCGAGTGCTGGCTCGAGCTGGCGGCGGGCCAGCGCGAGTACGGTTCCCACCTCCAGACCAGCGCCAACCGCAATCGGATTCGAGGGTCGTTTGCCCGACGGATCGCACGCGAGCAGGCACGCGTCGCACGGGACACCGACCGGATCGTCGGGTTCGTCACGTTCACGATGGCGGGCAGCACGTTCGCGAGGTCGGTACGGCGGGGGGTCGTCCAGAACCTCTACGTCGAGCCGGTTGCTCGTGGGGCGGGGATCGGAACCGAGTTGCTCGAGGCGGCAGAGCAGGCGCTCGTCGAGGCGGGTGCGGACGTCATCTCGCTGGAGGCGATGGCCGACAACGAACTGGCCCGACAGTTCTACCGGGACCGAGGCTACCACCCACATCGCGTCACCTACGAGAAGTCGGTCGAAAGCGATACGCCTTAAAACCTCACCCCACTACCTCCACGTGCGCCAGGGGAGCTTGGGTGGTCCAAGCACCCGACTTGTAATCGGGAGTTCGTGGGTTCGAATCCCACCCCTGGCTCTGTTTTTCGAACGGACGTGAAAACACAGAGCCGAATGGCAGTTTGAACGAGAGAAAACCCAGCACGGGATTGAAACACGGCGAGCCCGAGCGGGCGGACGTCCTGACCGACGTCGCAGCAGGGAGAAAACCCAGCACGGGATTGAAACATCCTGTCCGGGTCTTGGTCGAGAATCGGACAGGGGTCAGGAAACGATAACGTCGATGTCGGTAAGTTCGTGAATCGGAGATTTGTCGAAATCGTTGCTGTTGTACGTGACGAACGTCGCGCCGGCCTCGTGGGCAGTCGCGAGGTTGAGCATGTCGATCGGGTCGAGTGTCACGCCCTGGGTTTGCAACCGCTCACCGAGATAAGCGGCTTCGAGGGCGACATCATCAGAAAAGTTCAAGATTCGGTCGATATCTCTGTTCAGCGCCCGTTGCGATTTGAGCATTTGCGTGCGACTTGCCTGTGACTTGTAGAACTCCCAGGCAACAAGTGACGGAATCGTCCACTCCTGGTTGCTGTACTGCTTGAGATGTGAGACAACGGCCGGATCCGGGTCTTGGCCGCCAATCTTGACGAGGACGTCGTTGTCGAGAACGATCATTCGACTCGCTTCTCCAGCGACTCGTTCAGTTCCTTATGGGCCTCGTTCATCTTCTCTTCGAGATCGCCGTCGTCGAATTCACTGAGGAATCCTGCCATCTCTTCGACGTCCTTCTCCTGACGACTGAGCCGGTCCAGCAGGTCGTTGAACGATTCGTCTTCACGTTTCAGGTCT